>JBCCJE010000096.1:0-10612 GCA_039027925.1 Bacteroidota bacterium | reverse complement strand
TTGGCATTGATGGATTTATAAAAAACGTCCCTTTTATCTTTTCCCACAAAAAAAATGGTGTCCTTAATGTTCAAATTATTGTACAACAGGGTGTCCTTGTTCTCGGCAAAAATTATTTTTTTACCTTCAAAAATTTTTGATAAAAATTGTTGGTCAACTGCTATTTCGAAAACATCAAAGTTATTCTTTTCGGATGGCGTAATCACTTGGGGTTGGTCAAAATCTAAATTATCAAAATCAACGATGGCGGCGTGTTTAGCTTCGTTGGCATATTCAATAAAACCGAGGGCATGACTTGCCGTCCACAATTGACATCCATCGGGAATCCATTGTTCTACTATTTCTTTGAGGAGTGCTTTTTGAATGGCAGTGTTCAGGTGGACATCCATTTCGTCAATGTAATAGATGGTATCTGTGTATTTTTTTTGCCGAACGATAAAATTTAACAAAGTAATTACAACTTGTTTTTCTCCGTGGCTCAGTAGATCATAATTGATGAGCGCATCCCCTTTTTTAAAAATCAATTGAGGTGGTGCTGATGTTGTCGCTTCTTGGTAGCGAGAAATTCTGATGGCGACACTTTCATTTTCTCCAAAAATAGTAGCAAGCGAGGTATTGAAAGCTGCGATAAATTGTTGATAAATTTTTACGGTATCTGCTTGCTTTCCTTCGAAGGTTGGTTCTAAAACCGCTCGATTGACGTCACTGATGTACTTGACTACATCGGTATTGAATCGCCGATCAAAATCAATCAGTCGGTTGGGGTTGTCTTCGTTGTTATTGATCGTAGATTCCTGAAATCTAGTATTCTCAATAGCTGGAATGATTCTCATACTACTCCTGCCGTAGAAAGAGTTATCGGATAATTGTTTGGTAGAATTTACCGATTCAAAATTTTTAAGATTATAAATTTTACCATCGGAAAACTTAGTAAGAATTGCGGTACCCTTCGAACTATCCTTTGCATAGTAGGAATTGTCATCACTAGCTGTTGGATTAATTCTTTCGTAGAAAACATTCACGATACAATTGAAGGCATCAAAAACGGAAGTCTTCCCACTTCCGTTGGCACCGATCAAAAGCACCAACTTCGGAGGAGGTCTATGACCTGACAAATCAATAGTCAAGTCCGAAAATCGCTTGAAGTTTTTTAGTTGAAGGTTTTCTATGTACATAATGTAAATGTAATGTTTTTCACCTTGGCTTTACTGGCCTAATGAGGGGTCAAGTTGTTTTGCCCGAGTCATCATTTGTTGAGCGCGTTGCATATCCCCCGCCTGTTGTAAAGCAATGCCTAAGTTAAACATTATACTTGGATTTTCGGGTTGGATTTTTAGTGCTCGCTCTAAGTATTGAATAGCACGTGGGGTATCCTTTATCATTCCGTAGGCTATCCCGTACAATCGCATGGTCTCGACACTATTAGGGTCAACTTGTTCTGCTTTATTTAAATATTCAAAACTCTTATTGATATTATTCAGTTGACCATAATTTCTTGCGAACAAATTAAATATTTCAACATCATTCGTATTTGATTTTTCTAAATATTGTAAATATTGTAACGCTTTTTGTGAGTTACCATTTTCCGTAAAATGTTTCGCTCCGTTTCGGTAAGCAAGGTTTAAATTATTTATGGCATCTGGGTATTCCTCATCCACTCGCAATGCTTGATTATAATGTTGGATCGCCTCATCAAATCGTTTTAAATATTGTTTGGCATTTCCTAACAATAAATACGCATTTTTATAATTAGGATGAATTCTAATGGCTTCTTGTAAATGACCTACTGCTTCGTTCAAGAGTTGCGTACGTTCGGTACTATTTTCTGGAAGTTTAGCGGCGGCTTCGACCGCAGAACCACCGGCAGAATTTCGCAGCTTGGCACTGTTTTGCGAAACCTCCACATCAGTCATAAACAAGGTATAATTATCTTTCCACGCCGGATTTCTTTCAATGGTTTTTCCCGAAAATGCGACCAACACCACACCCGCAATGGCTAGTGGTAGTGTGAGGTTAACGGGTTTCAAACCTTTCTTTTCTTCCGCAGAAGCAGGCTTGATTAAGCGATAAAGTAAAACTGCGATGACTAAACTAAATCCGGCCGAAGGCATAAAAGCGAATCGTTCTGCCATATTTGTCCCTACCGGAAATACAATGTTAGAAACGATGGAGATCGTCATCAAATAAAACATAATCCCGTACGCTACTGCGTCTTTTTTCAAAATACCCATCAAGGCGTAAATTCCTAACCCCAAGTAAAGTAGTAAACTCAAAATAGATCGCCAATCCGAAAAACTCATCACCCCCACGTGGTAAGGATAATAATCGTGGGTCAAAGGATGAGGAAAAAACAATAGTTTTACGTACTGTCCGAGCGTGTAAAAAATAGTTCCAAATTTCTCATTGAAAGTATAAGGAACGTATCTGCCACCTTCTACTTTTAGATAAGGACAATTCATCAACTCTGTGCATGCTCCCCCAAAACTCCATCCCAATACCGATGTCCGAATGACCATAAATAAAACTGCCATACCCAAAAAAGGAACAGTTTGCTTGAAGATGGTACCAATGTCTGCCTTCGTAAAAACGAAATATGTCATCGGAACAATAGCGCAAAAGGTAATCGCATTTTCTTTAGACATTAAGGCTAAAAAGAAGATTCCACCCGCTATAAAGTTGAAGTTGATATTTTTTTCGTAGTAATGTTTTAGGGAGTAGTACAACGCGGCAAGACTCCCAAGCAACGCCACAATCTCATCTCTGCCTTTGATATTGGCGACTACTTCGGTATGAATAGGATGGGCTATAAAAATTAAACTCGCAATCAAGGCAACGAACAAAGCGTAAGATTCCCCTTTGATCGGTTGTAGCATTTTGAGTAATAACAAATAAAATATAATTCCAGTCAAACCGTACAAAAAGACTGTAAAGAAATGAAACCACAGGGGATTGTCCCCAAAGATTTGCCACTCCAACGCAAACATGACCAACGTAAATGGACGATACCGCCCTCCCTCTACTAAGGTTGCTTTTCCACTCCTTTTAAAAAATCCATAAAAAGTATCATTACCCAAAATGCCGCCGATACCACTTACGCCTTCTTTGGTAAACATATTTTCCGTAATCACAATCGCATCATCCTGAGTATATTCATAAAACATTGTCATCCCGTAAAGCAAAAAGCTGAACGCCATGATGATCACACAGTTGACTTTTACATTATTAAAAAAGGTGGGTAGTGAAACTCCTTTTTTTGAGGACTTTGACTTGGTCGTAGCGATAGATTTCTTTGGAACGGTAACTTTGGATTTTTTCTTTTTAGACATGTCCTTTGGTTTGAAGTAAGCAGGATACAATTTTTGGATGACATCTTTTTTTGCCAAGTAGGGGACTGCTTACCGAATACTATCATCCGAGCGATGGGCTTTGTAGCGACCTTTTCCAAACTTTGTCCCGTTGAACTCCACGGTCTTTCTTTTTTCGATTTGCTCCTCTGCTGGGAGTTGGATAAAATCTTTACAAAGATCAGAACAGCAGTTGTGGTATTTCTCTGCACACTCCTCACATTGGATAAATAAGATATGGCAAGCATCATTGGCGCAGTTGATATGGGTATCACAGGGCTTTCCGCACCGGTGACACCGAGCAATGATTTCCTCCGAAATGCGCTCACCCATACGATCATCAAAAACAAAATTTTTCCCGATAAATTTATTTTCTAGTCCCTGCTTTTTCACTTGTCTGGCGTACTCGATGATGCCACCTTCTAGTTGGAATACGTTTTTAAAGCCCTTGTGTTTGTAATAGGCACTCGCTTTTTCGCAGCGGATGCCCCCCGTGCAGTACATGATGATATTTTTATCCTTATCCGCTTCTAGTATTTTCTCCACCTTAGGCAATGCTTCCCGGAAAGTATCCACATCGGGTAGGACAGCATCTTGAAAATGCCCGACTTCGGTTTCGTAGTGATTGCGCATGTCCACCACAATGGTATTGGGATCATCCGTCAGTTCGTTAAAACCCTCGGCGTTCAAATGAACGCCACGGTCGGTTACGTCGAAGGTCTCATCGTTCAGTCCATCCGCAACGATCTTGTTACGAATTTTTATTTTTAATACATAAAAGGATTGGCCATCATCCTCAATGGCAACGTTAAGCCGAATATTTTTTAAAAAATCAAAACTGAAGAGGCTCGATTGGAAGGCTTCAAAATTTTCTGTGGGAACTGAAATTTGACCATTTACGCCTTCTCTCGAAACGTAAATCCTCCCAAAAGTTTCGACCGCTGCGAGCTTTTGGTACAACTCATTTCTAAACTGTGCTGGATTTGGAATGTGGGCATATTTATAAAAAGAAAGAGTAGTTCTGGGAACTCCCGATTGGAGCATCTGGATTTTCAACTCCTCCTTATTCACCTTATTATGTAATCTTTTCATTGTTAAAATTTAAAAGTTTGCAGGACTTAAAATTTTAGAAATGCGTGGCATTTTTGACAAGTTTATCAAAGCCATAAAAGTAGTTGACATTTAATTTTCCCCGTAACGGACAGTTACGGGGTAACTTCCCGTTACCCCGTAATTTTTCACGTAATTTTTCCCGCTACGAAATATCAACTATCCAGATCAACTTGTCGCATTTTTGCCGTAAGAATTTTGCAAAAGTAAGGAAAATCCAGCAATTCCTAATTTGTGTTTTTACTTGTAAATGAATTGTTATACTGGTCTGCGTTGGGTTATTAGTGGGATTTTTTTACCCCCTTCATCTCCCTGAAGGCAGGGATGATTATTCCTAACTATGAAGATTTTACTGTTAAATTTTTGTACATAACTTGCGAGTTGATGGGACGTTTCTCCTTCCCCTCACATCCCTACTCACCTCTTCCCTCCTCTCACCTCCCACTTCTCAAATCCCCCCTCTCCTAAATTTGTTTTCCCAAATTCAAATCAACCTTATTATCTTTATTTTAAAAATAGAAATCAATGGATAATCATCAGATGTTACAAGCGATGTTTCAGGAAGCAACCGTAGGGATCATCGTCGCCAACGGAGCAGGAGAAATTGTGATGGCCAATCCTTTTTCTGAAAAACTTTTTGGTTACGAACGGGGAGAACTCGTTCATAAGTTGGTGGAGCAGTTGCTACCCAATTCCTACCGCCAACGCCACGTCAGGCATCGGCAGAACTATCATAAAAATCCAGTACGACGTACGATGGGGGCAAATCTGGAACTGTACGGACTAAAAAAAGGTGGAGGCAAGTTTCCCATTTCGATTAGTTTGAGTCATATGGACATCAACGGAGAACGGTACGCCATCGCCTACGCAAGTGACGATACTGTTCGACAAAATATGCTGCAAGAGTTGCGAGAAAGTAAAGCAATGTCGGATCAAGCGCAGGAACTAGCGCACGTAGGGAGCTTCGAGATAGATATGAAAACCAATGATGTCAAAATGTCCGACGAGATGCTTCGGATATTCGGATTGGATAGCCCCAAGGAGCACATCAATTACCGAGAGGGATTGGAACTCATACATCCTGAAGATGTAGAGATCGTGAACGAGTATCACCAAAAAATGATCGAGGAAAAAAAAGGATACGATTTTAATTACAGGATAATATCCAAGCAGGGCGTGCTGCGGTACCTCGATGGCAAGCGGGGAGTAAAACTTAATGCTAAGGGAGAAGTAGAGAAAATTTTTGGGATGGTACAAGATGTGACCGACCTGCGGAAAGCTCAGGACATTACGGAAGATATGTCGAAGCTCATGGAAGAGTCTTTAAATGAGATCTATATTTTTGACGCAGAGACATTAAAATTTATTCAAGTCAATCAGGGTGCTCGCCAAAATATGGGCTACACCCTTGCCGAAATGCAGGAACTGACTCCCGTGGATATTCAGCCCGATTATGACAAAAAAGATTGGCTAGCTTTGATCGCTCCCCTAAAAAAAGCAGAAGAAGCGAAACTCGTATTTGAGACTATCCATCAGCGCAAAGATCAAACGAGCTATCCCGTGGAGGTGCATTTACAGTATTCTAAAATTGGCTACCGACCCGTTTTTGTTGCCTTTACTTTGGATATTTCTGAGCGGAAAAAATACGAGCGAAAATTGCTAGAATATTCGGATCAGCTAGAACAAAAAGTGATAGAGCGCACCTTCAAGTTACAGGAAAGTGAGGCGAAGCTGAAGATTGCTCTCGAAAAAGAAAAACAACTCGGTGAATTAAAATCTAGATTCGTCTCGATGGCTTCCCACGAATTTAGGACGCCGCTGAGTTCGATACTTTCCTCTGCCAATTTGATCGGTAGGTACGAAAAAGAGGAACAACAGATTAACCGCATGAAGCACGTCCATCGGATTGAATCTTCTGTTAAAAATTTGAGTGGTATCCTCAACGATTTTTTGTCCTTGGAAAAGTTAGAGTCAGGCAAAGTGCGCTGGCATCCCGTAGCGTTAGATTTTGAGGAATACATTGGTCAAGTCATTGATGAGGTGACTTTGATTGCTAAGGGTGAGCAGAAAATAATTCATGAACACACGGGGGCGTCAACCGTTTTTGCGGATGAGCATTTGGTCAAAAATATTTTGATTAACCTATTGTCCAACGCCATCAAATATTCTCCCGATGATAAGGTCGTAGAGCTGGTTACGGAAAGCCAAGATGGTCATTTGTCCATAAAAGTTAGAGACTACGGCATAGGTATTCCCGAGGAAGATCAAAAGTATATGTTCACCAGATTTTTCCGTGCAAATAATGTTATGAATATTCAAGGTACTGGTCTAGGGCTAACTATCGTGAAGCGATATTTGGATTTGATGAATGGAAAAATTTGGTTTGAAAGTACGCAAGGGGAGGGGACTACTTTTTTTGTAGAGATTCCCAAATAGCCGTTAAATGATTTGTCCGATGCCAAATGTAATCACGAAGAGGAGGGTAGTCATGGCCATTTGCTTGAGGTAAGGATCGAGTTCGGCGGGTTCGGTTTTTTGGTAAACCGCCTTGGCATTGATAAATAGCAAGGGAATGACGATGAGAAATAAAAGCTGCCAAGCATGTTGAAAATGAAAAGCTACGTAAACCACCGAGGTCAGTACGCCCATCACAAGAAGAAACCAATGATAGCGAACCGCATTGACTTTTCCCATTCTTACGGGGAGGGTAATTTTTCCTGCTTTTTTATCAGATTCAATGTCTCTAATATTGTTGACGTTGAGTACCGCCGTAGCGAAAAGCCCACAACTCGTAGCGGGTAGTAGCATCCACCAATCAATCATTTTGGTATGCAAATAAAATGTACCCAACACCGCCACCCAACCAAAAAAGATGAGTACGGAAATATCTCCCAATCCTTTGTACCCGTAGGGGCTGCTACCTGCCGTGTAAGTGATGGAAGCAATGATGGCTAGTATCCCTATCCCTAAAAAAAGTAGAAAAGTCTCCCAGGAATCTATGGCTTCGATCAACAACCAAATACCAGCAATAAAAGATAAAACGGCAAAAACGACCATCGCCTTCAGCATGGCAGCGGAGGTTATTGTTCCCGACTGAACTGCCCGTAGCGGCCCTTTTCGTTCAATGCTGTCGGCACCGTGGATGGAGTCGCCGTAATCGTTAGCTAGGTTAGAAAGTATTTGTAAAAAAACAGTCGTCAAAGCGGAGAGCAAAAAAATCTTCCATTGCATGCGTTCAATGGCGGCAGCCAAAAAACTTCCCATCGCTATACTCGCCAGCGCAAGTGGTAAAGTCCGAAGTCGAAATGCCGATAACCATGCTTTTAACATCATTGGATTTTTTTCAAATACAAAACGTAACTACTTAGCCACACGCTTTGAGAACTCCGTGAGATGGGAAAGCGGGAATGCAAGCGTTCTTAAAGCCAAATTATGGAGCTTTCGTTGGCTTTAAGAACTTTTGCTTTACTTACTTGCTATCCTGCGAAGTTCTCAAAGCATAGGGCTAAGTAATTACTACAAAACAAAAAAAAGAGACACAAGTTTGTACTCGTATCTCTTTTGTTAGGTTATATTTTTTCGAAGAAATTATTCTGCGGTAGCTTCTGCTTTCGAAGCGGCACTCTTCAATGCTCTTGGTATTTCCACGGAAGCTACGGGAGTGGCGCCGGGATTCATGACTTCCATGTGTTCGTTTACTTCTACGTCTCTCACTCTTACTGAACCTCCTAAAGTAGCAGTAGAAATATCCACAAAAAGTTTGTTGACAATTTTATCAGGCGTAGTTTTTATTTTGAGTGATCTTAGTTTGGGAACTAATTTTCCACCCGCTTTCACTCCCGGAGATACTCCTTTGAATCCAATCGGGATGTTGACCTTTACCTTTTTTCCGGGGACTAATTGCAAAAAATCTAAGTGCTCGATTTCGTCAGTCACGGGATGGTACTGCGCATCTTTCAGGATACATTGGTAGGTCTGCCCATCTACGGTAACGTCTGCCAATTTAAAATCAGGTGTAAATATCAGAGGCTTGAATGCCGCCGCAGGACTCGAAAAATGAATATTGTTTTCGCCACCGTATATTACACACGGTACTGAGCCATTTTTACGAAGTGCCTTTGATGCTTTTTTGCCTACATCTTTTCTGAGGTCGCCAGAGATTGCAACTGTCTCCATTTTGTATATATTTATTTTTTAAAAAATTCGAATTTTAAACACCTTTTCAAAAAGGCACGCAAAGATAAGCGTTTTTAGGAGAAAAGGGTAAAACTGATGAAGGAAATTTTGAGGGCTTTGTTCCCATTTGGTGATGTATCCCATTTTGAAGTGTATGATGAAATGAACATAACAAACTGCGAGGAGAATTTTGAAATTCCCCTCGCAGACTGCCACTAAGTTGATGACCTTCACCCCCCCACAAATAAAGCGGAGATCGAGCGATGCTCGTGTGTGTTCCTAATTGCCTTGGAGAAAAGTTTGGCAGTAGAGATGACTTCGATTTTATCTGATTTTTGCTTCAGGGGAATGGTATCCGTCACGATCATTCGGGTCAGTTGGGAGTTGTTGATATTTTCGTAGGCCTTGCCGGATAAAACGGGATGCGTAATAAGGGCCTGCACACTCTTAGCCCCCTTTTCCATAATGACATCAGCAGCTCGACACAGGGTGCCAGCAGTATCCGCGATGTCATCTACTAGAATGACATCAGCATCTTTCACGTCTCCAATGACGGTCATGCCTGCTACTTCGTTAGCTCGTTTTCGGTACTTATCGCAGATGACCAAGCGTCTTTGAAAATACTTGGCGTAAGTCCTCGCTCGCTTTACACCACCCACGTCGGGGGAGGCAAATACAGTATTGGAAAGATCCTGCTTTTTGAGGTGCGGCATAAAGATCGCTTCGCTTTTAAGATGATCTACGGGGATGTCAAAAAATCCCTGAATCTGATCTGCGTGAAAATCCATCGTCATGATTCGATTGGCTCCCGCAGCTTGAATCAGGTTGGCTATCAGCTTGGCAGAAATAGGTACCCTCGGTTTGTCTTTCCGATCTTGTCGGGCGTAACCAAAGTAGGGAATCACGGCGGTAATGTATCCCGCAGATGCCCGCTTGACGGTATCAATCATTAGGAGCAATTCCATTAAGTTTTCGGCGGGGGCAAATGTTGATTGGATAAGAAAAACGTAGCTTCCTCTGACTGATTCGTTGATGATGGGTTGCATTTCTCCGTCACTAAATTTAAGGAGCGTTTTGTTTCCCAAACTAAAGCCATAAAAATCTGCAATTTTTTCCGCTAAATATTCTGATTGTATTCCTGAAAAAAGTTTTACTTCCACGATATGTATGTTTTCCAGCAAAGGTAAGAAATTACTAGCGGTTGGTTTCAGCGGGGAATTAAAAAAAAATTCTGAAATCAATTCACCACCTAAGCATTTGATTGCTTACATTCGACGAAAAAAAATTTAATGAAGTTTATCTCGGAGTCAGTTATTGAATCCTGCGCCGAACAAATCGGCGCATCAGCGCAAAATTTTGAAGCAGCCTTGGTGGCACTCAACGACGATCAACCCATCATTGCCGCATTCGTTTTTTCCGAAAATTTTGCTTTGTTTACGCAGGCAGAAAAAGAGTTGCTACTTTTTGTGGTTTTAGTGATTCATCAATCCATCAAAAAAGAGAGGGGACCGATGCAAATAGTTTCCGCCGAAGCGTTGGGGAAAAGGGAAGAAAAAAACTGGGAAACGATGAGTAAAGTGACAGCCAAAAAGTTTCGCGACCGCTTGGATGTTTTTTTTGAAAATTATGCGCAGGAAGACTTGCTGGCTTTCGTCGAAGATTCATTGACAGAGGAGGAGGAAGAACTCGTTACCAAGGTAGGAAGAGAGCCAATGTTCGTGGCTTTGAAGTCAATAATTGACGCAATGTGTGACATTTGATACGATTATATTATATTTTTATTCATGTGTTTTGCTTGCATTAATTCGAATATATTTTTAATTTTCGGGACAAATAAATCATACCCAAGCGATTCCTCCAAATCTTACCCTCATTCTTTTCCAAAAACCATTTACGCAGTTACATTCATTACATTTACTGGTATCCTAAGTCAAGCAAGATGAAGTCATATTCCCAAAGATTTTTCCTAGCCCTTATTTTAT
>JBCCJE010000095.1:0-10620 GCA_039027925.1 Bacteroidota bacterium | reverse complement strand
GGACGCTCGTGTCCAAAGTTTGAAAATGTTTTAAAAAACTGACTTTAGAATTTAAAATTATCTGCTCAGACAAAAAGCTAAATAAAACCAATAAAAATACCGTTAAATTACGGGCAGAAAAAAGAGCACAAATCAATTGTTAGGACATGGAAAAATCGTAAATTAGAATCTTAAAAAATCAATTAACATAAATTAAAATTCGAAAATGGTTTTAAAATTAGAAGGTATAGAACTAGATAACCTAAAAATGAGTTCCGATGAATTAATTTTGGAAATAGCTATTCTTCTTTACGATCAAAGAAAATTATCTATGGGCAAGGCAAGTAAATTAGCAAATATGAATAGAATCATGTTTCAAGAAGAATTAGGAAAAAGAAAGATACCCGTCAATTACGACGAGAATGAACTTGATGCGGATCTAAATACTTTGGGCATTTAATTGATTATGATAATTGTAAGTGATACCACGATCGTAGTGTTGGAAAAAGAATTAGAATGAAACCTACCCAATTAAGTGAATGACTTTGCGTAGCATAACCTCTAAGTCGAGTGTCCCTATCTTTCTCCGCATATACGAAAATAGCCTTATATTAAAGTGGGGAATTTTATGTTGGATAAGTTGTATGACCTTCACGGTATCAGGACAAGAGGTGCTCTCGTTTCAAAATTTAACCAAAAAAGATGGGCTATCCCAAGCATCGGTATTTTCCATAGCGCAGGACAGCGCTGGATTTATGTGGTTCGGTACTAGGGATGGACTGAACAAATACGATGGCTTCCAATTCAAAGTTTATAAGAAAAACGACGCGCCCAACACCGTCGTTGCCAATGATATTCGTACGCTTTATTTTGATGCACAACAAAAGGAACTCTGGATTGGGACTAACGCAGGATTGAGCAAATACCGATCAACCACCGATGATTTTCTCAATTACTTGCACCTCAACTCCGACTCTACGAGTATATCGAATAATGTCATTCGTCAGATTTTTCGGGACTCCAAAGGAAGATTGTGGGTGGGCACTTCGGTTGGTCTCAATCTTTTGGACGAAAAAAATAACCACTTCAAAAGGTACTTTTTCAAAAGTAAATTCTCCAAAGATGTTGGCAGTCAGGATGTAAAAGCTATACTAGAAGATAAAAATGGACAACTTTGGTTTGGTACTGCTAGTGGGTTATATTTTTTATCCGAAAAAAATAACAATACGTACACGTTTCAGCGAATCCATCAAAAAATAGCACAGCAGCTCTCCGATACCCACATTAAAAGTTTGCTAGAAGATCGAAAAGGTAATTTTTGGATCGGTACTTTTGACGGTGGAATTAATTACTGGGATAAAAAGAAGGCAACCATTTCAATTTATCAAAACGATAAAAATAATCCTACCTCCTTGAGCCATAACAACATCCGCTCAATGTGCTTGGACGAAGCTGATAACTTGTGGGTGGGTACTTTTGACGGTCTAAATTTTTTGGAAAAAAATAAAAAAACTTTTAGAAGATACACCACATCCGACACGGGCACATCGGGACTTTCTGACAAATCTATCCGTTCCGTTTTTATTGATCGGCGGGGCAGTCTTTGGCTGGGTACTTATTACGGAGGAATCAACCACTTGGACGACAACTATAATCGCTTCGTTAACTTTAAGCATTCGCCCGTTGGCAATTCGCTGAGCGGCAACGTCGTCAGTTCTTTTGCCGAGGATAAAAATGGAAACCTTTGGATCGGAACGGAAGGGGATGGATTAAATTTTTATGATAAAAAAAATAAGAAGTTTGAAAGTTTTCAATTCCAACCGAGGGAGGCAAATTCGCTGAGTGGCAATAATGTAAAACAATTGTTACTAGACAATCATCAATTGTGGATTGGTACTTTTCAGGCGGGACTAAATTTATTGGATATAAAAAACAAGCAGTTTTCGCATTTTAGAAATGACCCACGGGACGAAAATTCCCTTTCGGCCAATAACGTGTACGGTTTGTTAAAAGAAGATCACCTACTTTGGATTTTAACTTACGGAGGGGGGCTGGATATTTTGGATTTAGAAAAAAATAAATTCTACCACTACACCCACCGCACCGGGGATAAGCATAGTTTGAGTTCGGCGTTGGCGAGGGTTTTTTTAAAAACAAAAAATCAAGAACTCTGGATCGGCACCGAAAAAGGATTGAATAAAGTTCAAAAAAATGACGCTGGCTTTCCCGAACGTTTTGAGATTTTTTTGCCCAAAGAAAAAATTTACAGCCTACAAGAAGACCATCACAACAATATTTGGGTAGGCACCTTCACCAATGGATTGTTCTGCTTACATCCTCACCGAGATACCTTGATTCACTACACCGTGGCAGATGGTTTGCCTGGCAATACAGTGTTTGGCATTCTCGAAGTCAGCGACGAGGAGTTGTGGCTGAGTACCAACAACGGACTCTCCAAATTCAATCCGCTGCTCAAAACCTTCACGAATTACAATTATTCCAATGGGTTGGAAAATTCCGAATACAACTTCAATGCGTACTTCAAAACCTCATCGGGAGATTTACTTTTTGGGGGTATCAATGGTTTCACTCAATTCAATCCCGAAGAAATTCAACCCAATCTTTTTGTCCCTCCCGTCGCTTTTACGGAGCTGCGCAAAAATAATCAAATCGTCCAAGTAGGCGACGCTACCCACCTACTGCGCAAAAGCATCAACGAGACCGAGTCCCTCATTTTTGAATACAACGAAGCCAACTTTGCCATCAGTTTTGCGGCACTCGATTTTCTCAGTCCCGAAAATAATCACCATGCCTTTATGCTCGAAGGTATTGATAAGGATTGGAATTATTCGGTGGGAAAAACAGAAGCCACTTACACGATTCAGCGGGAAGGGGAATACGTATTTCGAATGAAAGGAGGCAATAGCGACGGCATTTGGAATCCCGAAGAGCGGCAGCTAAAAATAATAGTTCGCCCTCCGCCGTGGAGAAGTTGGTGGGCATATTTGATTTATGTTATCGGACTGGGAGCAGTTATTTTTGGGTTGGTTCGGTTCGTTCGATTACGCCACAGATTACAACTAGAGACCATCGCCAAACAACAGCAGGAGGAATTGCACGAAGTCAAGTTGCGATTTTTCACCAACATCACCCACGAATTTAGAACACCGCTGACCCTGATTTTGGGCCCACTCAAAGACCTGATGAAATCGAATAATTATCCAGAAAACGTGGGAACGCAACTTAACTTAATTCAGCGCAACGCACACCGACTACTCAACTTAGTCAATCAGGTTTTGACGTTTAGAAAACTCGACACCGACCACGAACCACTAAAAATTGCACAAGGCAATATCGTAGAATTTTTGCAAGAGATTTTCCTTCCCTTTCAAGAAATTGCTAATCGAAAGCAAATCAACTTTCGATTCGACGCCGACGATGCGATCATGGATATTTGGTTTGACCAAGATAAACTGGAAAAGGTTTTTTTCAATCTACTTTCCAACGCTTTTAAATTTACACCCGACGGTGGAAAAATCGTCATGCGCATTTCCCAAAATCATCATCACGTCGAAGTCCAAGTACAAGATAATGGCGTCGGGGTAGCCCCCGAATACCAAGCGCAAATTTTTAAACGGTTTTACGAAAAATCCGATTCCAAACATTCCAATATCAAGGGTACTGGAATTGGGTTGGCGATTTCGAAGCAGATGGTGGAGTTACACGGCGGGAAAATTTTTGTCGAAAGTAATTCGGAAACACCTACTTCGTCGGGTGCTACCTTCATTGTTCAAATTCCAAAAGGGAAAGCACACTTCAAGGACGTCACGACGGTAGAACAACCAACCCAAACGGAGACTATCAAAAATTATCAGCCCGTGACTTCTACCGAGCGTGATCTTGCAGCCCCTACCCTATCGGAAGAAAAAACTGTAACCGAAGCCGCTCCTTCATTGTTGATCGTTGAGGATAACTCGGAGGTACGGGATTATGTTCAACAAATTTTTGCGAACGAATATCGGATCACGCTGGCAGAAGATGGGCAAGCAGGATTAGAAAAAGCCAAGCGAACATTACCCGACCTAATCATCAGCGACGTGATGATGCCCCAAATGGACGGTATCACTTTTTGTCGAAAACTAAAATCAGATTTTGAAATTAGCCATATCCCCATCGTTTTGCTGACGGCGCGTACGGCTTCCCTTTTTAAAATAGAAGGCCTCAAGACGGGGGCAGATGATTACGTGACCAAACCATTTCATCCCGAAGAGTTAAGGCTGCGTGTTCGAAATATCATTCAAACACGGCGGGAAGCCAAGGAGCGATTTGCGCGGGTCTTAACTTTTAATCCTAAAGAAATCAGTATCACCTCGGCGGATGAAATTTTCTTAGAAAAAGCACTACGAGTGGTAGAGAAAAATATGGAGCACTACGATTTTAAGGTGAACCAATTTGCGTTTGAATTGGCGGTCAGTCGCCCTTTGCTTTTCACCAAATTAAAAGCCCTCACGGGTCAAACACCCAATAATTTCATCAAAACAATTCGCCTAAAAAGAGCCGCCCAACTCATCAAAACCAAAAAGCTAAACATCTCCGAGGTAGCCCGCAAGGTGGGTTTTAAAGATCCAAAATATTTTCGTAAGTGCTTTAAAGAGCAGTTTAAAATGTCGCCTTCTGACTTCGAAGTAGCTCACTTGGATTAGACGCCTATCCCCGATTCCTTACTTTTTTCCCAAAAAAGTTTAGAAAAAACCCCCATTTAGACGATTTTCCCCCTTTTTTTAGATTTTTCTCCACTTTGTCCTTCCTAGATTTACCGCATCAAAACAAGGAATGGACAAGGAAATTTATTCACCATTTATTTTTCGTGTCCTTTTTCAATAGTAACTATATGAATCAAAAATTTACAACTTATACTTATCTAGCTATCCTGTTATTTTCCCTATGTGGCATTTCTGTTAGTGGTCAAACTGGCTCGATTCGAGGAACGGTGTACGATACCGATGGCAAGGAAACCTTAATCGGCGCCAACGTGGTATGGAAGCAGGATGCTTCCAAAGGAACGGCTACCGAATTTGACGGAACTTACCTGCTAGAGGATATTCCCGTGGGAACTCAAACTATCTCTTTTTCTTACACGGGATATGATGTCCAAGATATCGAAGTACTGATCGAGGAGGGAAAAACCTCCGTAGTCAATATTTCGCTCAGCTTGAATGCCGTGGCGGCAGAAGAAATTATCGTGACGGCGCAAGCACTCGGACAAGCCCGCGCCATCAAACAACAAATCAATTCGGAGACGATTGCCAACATCGTTTCGGCTGATCGGATTCAAGAATTGCCCGACGTTAATGCCGCTGAAGCAATCTCTCGATTGCCGGGTATCGCCGTTAATCGGAGTGGCGGCGAAGGACAAAAAGTAGTCATCAGAGGAATGGCACCCAAATTTGCAGCCATCACCGTCAACGGTATTCGGATGCCTTCCAATTCGGGTACAGATCGCTCGGTGGATTTATCTTTGATCTCTCCCGAATTGTTGGATGGGATTGAAGTTTTCAAATCGCCCTTGCCCGATATGGACGCCGAGGCAGTAGGCGGAACGGTAAATTTAAGACTCCGCAAAGCCCCCAAGGATTTTCAACTTTTAGTAAAAGGGCTAGGTGGATTCAACGAATGGAACGATGACTTCAGAGATTATAAAGGTGTCGTGCAGGGTAGCAAAAGGATTTTTAATGATAAGTTAGGCGTCGTGTTTCAGGGGAGTGTGGAGCGATTTAATCGGGGGGGAGATTTTTTAACAAATAGGTGGGAGCAGGGGCCGACCAACGATTCTACTGGTGTAACTGAGATTCTTGGCCTAAGCCTGCGACTAGAGGATCGTCTTGAAATCAGAAAACGGCAAAATGCTAGTTTGGCATTAGATTACGATCTCGGTAAAAATAGTTTTTCCTTTTTTGGATTGTACAGCCGAACAAGTCGAGATCGTTCTTCCATGCAGGAAAACTACCTGCCCAATGAACCTGCCATTACCTTCGTAGGATCTAATATCGAAAACGAATTACAGTTAACTTCTTTTTCTTTGTTGGGTGAACATTTAGTTGGAAAATCTACCATTGACTGGGCAGTAGCGACTAGCGAATCGAGAGGCGAGACCCCGTATAATTTTGAAATGCTATTCGAAAATACGAATCAAGTATTTGGTTCAGATTTGAATACGTCTAGTCACCCCAGAAATTATTATGGTTCGGCTACTCCTGACTTGGCAACTACCTATTTAAGATCAGCTAACTTTTTCAACTCATTGACTAAGGAACGAACGAACACCTTTGCCCTAAATTTCAAATTACCTTTTTCGCTCAGCGATAAAGTAAAGGGCTACTTCAAAACGGGAGGTAAATATATTTCTATTACGAGGTCGAGAGACGAAGATCAGTTATCAGAAGATTTTTATTATTTGGGTGGAGATATTGGTCGAGATGCAATCGCAGCGTCTTCTAGCGATCTCATTCTTTTACCCAATAATAATGACTTGATAAGCATCTTAACTTTTGCTGAAGAAAATAATGATTTAGAATTTGTAAATGAATCTAATGAAAATATTGGACTAAAAGCCAGCTTAAATGAAGGACTTATGCGACAATGGTACGCCGATCAGCAGGGCTTGCTCAATGAAAATCGCGAAGTGATTGTCAATCGGTACGAAGTAGAGGAAACGGTGACGGCAGGGTACGCCATGCTAAAATTTGAAATCGGTAAACGTTTATCTATCATCCCAGGAGTACGCTATGAATATTCTGATAACGAATACCGATCAGGGATTTCTACACTAAATGGGCGCTACGGTGTGAACGGAACATTTACGGATACAACGACTACACAAACTTACGGAGAAGTCTTACCTCATTTACACGTTAAATATCAGGCACTAGATTGGTTGGACATCAGAGCATCTTATGCTACCACGCTGGCTCGTCCGGATTTTAATTTTGTAACTCCGAGGAGTTCAATCAATGATAACACCTTGGTCATTGTTTCTGGAAATCCAGATTTAAGACATGCTAAAGCACAAAACTTGGATCTTTTTGTTTCGGCTTATAAAAATAATTGGGGCTTACTTTCGGCAGGCGTATTTTACAAAAGGATAGATGATATTTTTTATGATTGGCGAACTAATCTTTTCGATCAGGAGACAGCAGATCAGTTTGGATGGTCCAGCTACAAAGGATATGAACTAAGATCGTATATTAATTCGGGAGAATCAACCGTTAGAGGATTTGAGCTAGATTTTCAGACGAATTTCAGATTTTTACCTAGGGCATTCAATGGGCTAGTGCTCAACATCAATTACGCAAGATTATATTCCCAAACGGAATCTTTTTTCCTAACCTCCGAGACAATCTTTATTTCTCAGGTACCACCAATTCCACAAACAACTTTTACCAATAATGTGAGAGAAGTACCACTACCTAGTCAAGCACCCCACGTTTTAAACCTTTCATTAGGGTACGATCGGAAAAAATTCTCATTTAGAATATCAGGAACTTATCAAGGTACTCAGGCTAGTGGGTATTCTTCCAATAAAGATTTTGACAGATTTATCTTATCCTTCTGGAGATGGGATGCTTCTATCAAGCAGCGGTTTAGAAAAAACTGGAGTGCGTTTTTTAACCTCAATAATTTTACCAACCAGCAAGACATCAGTTTTACCAGAACGGAAGCCTTTCGGAATACCGTAGAAACTTATGGAATGACTGGTACTATCGGACTTCAGTACCGAATTAAATAGTGAAAAAATAAATTTGAGAGGAAGAGAAGGGAAAGCGGGAATAGAGAATAGAGCGTAAAGAACAGCAAAAGTTCTCCTTGCTTTCTTCTCACTACCCAATGCTTTCATTCTATCTTTCTCTTCCAAATAAAGTAGCAAGAACAAAAATCAATTTAATACACATTAAAATTCTAAAAATGAAAAAACATTACACATTTGTTTTATTTGTATTTACAATGTTATGTGCCACTCAGATTAATGCACAGACAGTCGTTAACATTCCCGCAAGTACCGACCCTACCATGCCCACGGATATCTTTCCGGTCATCATGGGAGATACTACTGCTACCGGAGAGAGAAATGATAACAATACTATTTACAAGCTAGAAAATGGACAAGTTTACATTACTACTGGAAGAATCGTCAATAAGCCCGAGTGGGATTTACGGATTGAGGCAGTTGATCTTTCGGATACTGAAAATAAACCAATTATCACGCGTGTTCCCAATGCAAGTGGAACTTACCCTGACATTATGAGACCAGAGGGAAATGTAACCCTAAGAAATATATGGTTTGTAGTCGGTGAAAGAGGCGCATTAGAACAACACGACTGGGGAAAAATCCGGTACATGGGAGATAGTACAAGAGTCATTGCTGACCATTGCATCTTTGAAAAAGACAGAGGTGGATTTTTCCAACTGCGAGGAAATAACATCAAGCTATACGTCACTAACTGTATCCTGAGAAATGGTGGAAACCGAAGAATTCTACAAGGAAACGGTAGAGGCGTAGATGCTAGAAACACTACCGCTGATACCATAATCATAAAGAATACGATTGTTCATAATATTCAGGATAGATTTTTCCGAAGTCAAGGAGCAATGGCGCCCCATAATTATGTGGAGATAGATCATTGTACGGCATTCAACGTAGCGGGTCGTCATGGGTTCATTCAACTAGGTAGAGTGACTAACGCCAAAATTACCAATAACCTTTTTATCAATCCGATCATGCTTGGTTCTAGTCCAGTATATACAGATGAACAAACGCAACCAGATGGTGACTTACACAAAGTGATTACTTTGGATACACTGTATGACAATACTACCTTGACTATTTCTAATAACAATGTGTTTTGGACATCAGACGTAACGGACTATTGGGCTTCCAATGATAGTGTATCTGCACCAGACATGTTATCCACTTTAGTGATGGATAATTTAGGAGCCGCAGCTTCTGATGCCGTGTTTGAAGAGCAGTTAACGTTGAACAGTGTTCCGGGATCAATTTTGCAATACGTCGAAGATCTTTACGCTGATCCTGCGGCGGACGATATGTTTGATTTTATCGTGGAGGATGATGTTGTAGCTGGAACTGCATTTGACTCAGGTAATCTTTTTGACTTTGATACCTTCGACCCTTGCTACGGTGGTTCAACACAATCCGCTACGGCATCTACCGACGGTGGGCCTATCGGGGCAGTTGCTTTTTGTCCTGACCTGACGGATGTATTTGACGTGGACATTAACGAAGCCTTAGCTTTACGGATATTCCCTAATCCTACCTCTACCGATTTGAACTTGACCTTTGAATTGCAGGAGGCTAGTCAGGTGAATATCGCAGTTATGGATATGAGTGGCAGAGTTATAACAACAATTTTACAAGGTCAGCTACAATCGGGTCAACACACCTTGAATCAGAATATTTCTAATCGAGTAGCTAGAGGAATGTACTTTCTTTCTCTACAAACCGACCAAGGTATGATGACCAAGAAATTCGTGGTTCAGTAGCTACCAATATTTCGTCGAACGTCGTCAACTTAGTGGCAGCCTGCGAGGGTAATTTCAAGATTCCCCTCGCAGTTTTCTTTAATTTTATTGAACCCATAGTGGAAATTTGAAACCACCTTGCGGGAACAAATCCTAAAGTTGAAGACATTCAATGTTTCGTCCCTCTCGGACTTTTCTAGCGACCGAGGTTTTGGGATAGGCTAAAAATACATCATTGTCCTTTTATTTTTTTCTAATCATTTTGCGAAAGCCACTTTTGACATGAAAATATTCCATTATTTATTGATGGTCATCGGTTGGGTAGGATGCAACCTATCTACCCCCAATCATACCGCTACCGAGACCAAACTAGCTACCTCGGAAGCCGCCACCGATCCTTTAAAAATGCTTTCGGAAAGAGCCGTAGCTGATTTATCCAAAATTGCGTTTGACTCCGTGCAAATTCCAAGAACGGTATCCGCAAGTGGGCAACTCAAAGGAACGCCTTCCAAAAGCTGGACGAGTGGCTTTTATCCCGGTTTGTTGTGGCAACTCTATGGTCATAGCAAAGACGAAAAATTGAAAGCGGCAGCTACCCAATGGTCGGCCGTAGTCGAAAAAGAAAAGTTGGACGGGGGCACCCACGATCTGGGATTCAAGGTATATTGTCCCTTCGGCAATGCCTACAAAATCACTAATGAGGAAAAATACAAAGACGTTTTTATTACGGCGGCCAAAACCCTGAGTACGCGTTTTAATCCTACGGTAGGCGCCATTCGCTCTTGGGATCATCATCAGCACCTTTGGAAATATCCTGTTATCATTGATAATATGATGAATTTGGAAATGCTTTTTGAAGCTACCAAACTGACGGGGGACTCGAGTTTTTACCACATCGCTAACCAACACGCTACTACGACCTTGAACAATCATTTTCGCCTGAATCATAGTTCTTACCACGTAGTGGATTTTGATCCGCAGACGGGTGAGGTGGTGAAAAAAAATACCCACCAAGGACTCCACCACGAGTCGGCGTGGAGCAGAGGGCAAGCGTGGGGTTTATACGGATTTACAGTAGCTTACCGCTATACTGGCGAAAAAAAATAT
>JBCCJE010000094.1:0-10915 GCA_039027925.1 Bacteroidota bacterium | reverse complement strand
GAATTGAAGGAAAAGTCGAAGGAAGAGTTGAAGGAAAGGTCGAAGGAAAAATCGAAGAGAAGGAAGAAGTGGTTGAAAGGTGCTGGCGAAAAAAAATGGATATCAAAGACATTGCAGAAATTTCGGGACTCACCGTAGATGAAGTTATTGCAATCATCAAAAAATTAGAAGAAAAAGAAGATAAGGAATAGCAAAGAATACAAAATGAGAAAAATCATGGAAACAGAAAAAGATAAATATATCAATCCACTTATGGATTTTGGGTTTAAGAAATTGTTTGGAAGTGAAACGAACAAGGCTACTACCCAAAATTTTTGACGTATTGCTTAGCCTGGTTATTTAGTAATTGATGAATATGTTGGGTGATCCCTCCTACTTTCCCATCTTCGATTTTCATATCGTCCACTTGCACTACGGGAAGTGCACCCTTAGTCGTACTGGTCAAAAATGCTTCCTTAGCTTCCTTTAAATCTTTAAGACTAATATTTTTTTCTACCACTTTATAATGTTGGCGAGCAACCTCAAGCGTACGTTGGCGAGTAATCCCATTTAGAATATGAGAGGTGGACGTAATGATCGTATCGTTCTTTACAATAAAAAAATTGGAAGTTGCCGATTCTGAAATTTTCCCTCTCCAATGATAAAGTACATCGTAGGCATTAGCAGCTTTTATTTCATCAGCTAATCGAATAGGGAAAATATAGTTAGTTGTTTTTACCGTTGAAATATTTCTAAAATGTTTGTATAACAAAAGTTTTACACCATTTTGGTAGGCTCGCTTGGGAGGTACTTTGAAGGTGTTCAGTAAGATAAACATATTTGTTTCGTTGGAAGGTAAGTATCCATCCTCGGAATATCCTCCCGTCAAAATAATTTTCATTCCCCCCTTTTTGAAGTCATTTTTTACAATCAACTTCATCACGAGTTGCTTCAATTCCTCTACGGAATAATTCAATTGAAGCCGCATTTCCTGTGCGGAATTTTGAAAACGCTGGAGGTGCGCTTCTATAAAAAGTGGAATCCCTTTTTCTACTTTTAAAAAATCAAAAATCGAATAGCCTCTCAATAATCCTAAATCTGTAACTTGCAACTTCGCATTTTTTGCTAATACGATTTTTCCATTCACACAAAAATACTTCGACATGACTTATTATTTTTTCAAAAAAAAGCAAAGTAAATAAACTTAATTATGAATCCTCCTTTTGTCCCTAGCATTTTTTCCTGTTTTTTATTTTTTGGTATGCTACTTTTAGTGGGGTGCAAATCCAAAAAAGAATTGATCAACAAGAATACCACTAGTAAAAAAATTCCAACTTCGGTAAAAGAATGGATGGATGGTTCTGATATTTTCAACAAGAGTTTTACGGGTTTTGCTTTGTATGATCCCAAAAAGAAAAATTACATCTATCAAAGAGACGCTGATAAATATTTTACGCCTGCTTCCAATACTAAAATTTTTACGCTTTACACTTGTCTGGAAACTTTGGGAGACTCTATTCCAGCTTTAAAGTACGTCACCAAAAATGATTCGCTTATCTTTTGGGGTATAGGTGATCCTTCGTTTATGCACCCTGAACTTCCAGAAAGCGATCGCATCATTAGTTTTCTAAAAAATCGAAAAGAAAAACTTTTCTTTTCTCCTACTAATTTTCAGGACAAAAGGTACGGGGTTGGCTGGGCGTGGGATGATTATGGTTATTATTATCAAGCAGAGAAATCTCCTTTTCCCATTCATGCTAATACCGTAAAATTCAGTAGCCAACCAGAGGATCAAGGGATTGAAATCTTTCCTACGCCGTTTAAAAGTTTGGTTTATTTTAATCCAGCGATTGGAGGAAGTACTGCTAGTTTTCAACGGCGAGAGTTTGCCAATATTTTTGAGTACAACCAAGCTCCACCTTCTCGTGATGGTTTTGTGAGGGAAATTCCTTTTCATTATTCCCACGAGTTTTTTGTGGAGTTATTGAGTCTAGTTTTAGAGAAAGATATAGAACTCCTTGAAGAAAATTTATCGAAATATAATGAAGTGCAAACGCTGTACAGTTGGCCTGTGGACGACATCTTGACCCCCATGATGCAAGAGAGTGATAACTTTATGGCGGAGCAGCTTTTACTGATGTGCTCCAACGAAGTTTTTGATACCATGAACACTAGGAAGATTATCAGGCACACCTTACAAAATCATTTGGATCAATTACCAGATCGTCCCATTTGGAGAGACGGTTCGGGATTGTCTCGATATAACTTGTTTACTCCCCGAACGCTAGTAGAACTCTTAGCAAAAATATATCGAAAAATTCCAGAAGAGCGGCTCTTTAGTATTTTTCCCACGGGCAAAAAAGAAGGTACTATCAAAAATTGGTACGGGTCATATGTGCACGCTAAGACAGGAACACTGAGTAATCGGCATTGCCTGAGTGGGTACATTGAAACTCAAAAAGGAAAGACCCTCATCTTTAGTTTTATGCACAATAATTATGTGACCTCTTCAACTCCACTAAAAGAAGAAATGCAAAAAGTACTTAACTTTATCCACCTCAAAATGTAATAAACCGCATTACTCCATCAGATCATGGCGAAAAAGAAATCCAAAAAAATATCTCCTAAAAAACGGAAAGTCTCCTCCAAAAATAATGTCCAAGTCTGGTATTATGGCATCGGTATTTTCTTCTTTGCGCTCCTGCTTTACTCCAATACTTTCAATCATGGATTTGTACTTGATGATGACTTAGTTTGCAAAAAAATGATTTTGTTCAGGCAGGGATTGCTGGGTTGGGAGATATTTTTACGCACTCTTGGTACTATGGTTTGACGGATACGCCCGATAGATATTACCGTCCGATGATGCTAGCGGGATTTGCTGTGGAGACTTCACTTTTTGGCAATGACGCTAAAGTGTATCACATTATGAATGTGCTGTATTACGCATTGAGTTGTGCTTTTTTATTTTTTGTAATTAAATTGTTATTTAAAAATAAAAATTGGCTTATTGCTCTGGGGGCGACGTTACTTTTTACTGCTCATCCTTTGCATACCGAAGTAGTTGCGAATATAAAAAGTAGAGATGAGATCTTTGCCTTCTTAGGATTGTTGGGAGTCGTTTACGGTAACATATGATATAATCGGGCGGGAAAAAATGCCTTTCGAGTATTAGCCTTGTGGGGTTACTTTTTTGCAATTCTTTCTAAGGAGACAGCATTAGCCATTTTAGGAGTTGTCCCTTTGGTACTTTATTTTTTTACCAATACCTCCTTACAAAAAATTACTACTCAAACCGTTTTCTTCGGAGTAGTTGCCGCAGTATATTTTGCAATTCGGATGAACATCGTTGACAGCAATCCCGAGCCGTTCGGAATCATTGATAACAGTTTATTTGCAATAGATACTACTTTTGGGAGATTAGCCACAGCCATCGGGATGGTTGGAGAATATTTTAAGTTATTAATTTTTCCCCATCCTTTGAGTTTTGATTATTCCTATAATACTTTTCCAGAATTGGGCTGGGGAAATTGGAAAGTCTTAACTAGCCTCGTTTCCATCATTGGATTAGCATACGTGGCGATTAAGGGTTTGGCAGAAAAAAATCTGCTTTCGTTTTGCATTCTTTTCTTTGCGATCACTTTTGGTATCACGAGTAATATTTTCTTCTTGATCGGTGCTACCTTCGCCGAGCGATTTATGTTTGTTCCTTCGCTAGGATTTTGTTTAGCTGTAAGTTATTTGTTCCACAAATATTTGAAGGCTGAAAAATCCAAGCCGCCGACTAGCTTCTACGTCATCATCGGCGTATTTGTACTGTTATACTTCATAAAAACCTTTTCCCAAAATAAAGTGTGGAAAAGTGATGAGACACTTTTTGCAACGGGGATTCACGTTGCGCCTAACAGTACCCGTACGCAAAGTTTTTACGGCGTCATGAATTACAGAAAAGCATTGCTTCCCGAAAATGCCAATCGGAAAAATGAACTCCTCCAAATCTCTGAGGAATATTTGAAAAAAAGCCTAGCGACTTATTCTGGATTCACGGAAGCCTATCAGCACTTGGCGGCTACTTACGAAGCACAAAATAGATTAGAATTGAGTCTCCAAACTTACAAGGATGCTCTAAAAACTAAGCCTGATTATTTTCCAGCCATGACCAATTACGGTATTGTTGCTTACAAACTCAAGCGATACGCCGAGGCAGAAAGCTACCTCCAGCAGTCACTTGAATATGCACCTAACAATATAACTACAATTCGAGCACTAGGGCTAACTTATCGGGAACAAGGGAAATTTAATCTGGCGATTCAGGAGTTTGAAAAGGCACTTGATGCCTACTATACTGTTCAGCACTTAACTGACCTAGGAATGACTTACGAGCAAATGGGTGATCCCGCAAAGGCGCAATTTTATAATCAAAAAATTTTGGAGTTCAAGCAGCAGTAGCTTTTTGACTTCTTTAAATTCACGGGGTAGATGGGAAATTACTCGTGAGAGAGCGACTTTTTTAAATTCACAGGGAAATGGGAAATTACCCCATGAGAGGGCGACTTCTTCAAATTCACGGGGTAAATAGGAAGTTACCCCGTGAAGATGCGAGCACTATTCGGCTTCTTCCCGCTGTTGTTTTTCGAAGTAGTTCAGGACTTTTTGCGAGGCAGATTTTCCTATTACCATTTCTACTTCTTCGGGTGGAGCGGCCTTTAGTTTTTTTACCGACTTAAAATATTGCAGTAATTTCTCGGCAGTCTTATTGCCTATTCCAGGAATATCTGTCAACTCCGTTCCTAGAGCATTTTTAGAGCGGAGATCACGGTGAAAAGTAATTGCAAAACGGTGGGCTTCATTACGAGCGTGCTGAATCACTTTTAGCGTTTCGGATTTTTTATTGATGTGTAAAGGGATGGGATCATTAGGAAAATAAATTTCTTCTAATCTTTTCGCAATTCCGATGACCGTCACCTTATCTAAAATTTGTAACTCTTCTAAAATCTTTGCCGCAGAACTCAATTGACCTTTTCCTCCATCAATGATAATCAAATCGGGAAGGGGTTGTTTTTCGTTAATCAAGCGCGTGTATCGTCGCCTGACTATTTCCTCCATCGAAGCAAAGTCATTAGGGCCTTCTACCGTTTTGATTTTAAATTTTCGATAGTCCTTTTTGGAGGGTTTTGCATTTTTAAAAACGACACAGGAGGCTACGGGGTTAGTCCCCTGAATATTGGAGTTGTCAAAGCACTCGATGTGCATCGGGGCTTTGTCCATTTGCAAGTCATTTTGCATGGTGCGGAGAATACGCTCGGCGGGCGTTTGTTTATTGGTTCGAGAGACTTCTTGCTTGCGTTTTTGGAGCATGTAATATTTTGCGTTCTTTTGGGAAAGATCAAGTAATTTCTTTTTATCCCCAATTTTTGGAATCGTAATCGTCAAGTCTTTTTCCAACAAATCTACCTCGTAAGGCAATATAATTTCCTCCGAGTCGCTCTTGAATTTTTTACGCAAAGCATCAATGGCATAGACCAATAAATCTTCCTCGTCGTCATCATCCAGATTCATCATCATCTCCAAGGTATAAGTATGAATGACTGCACCGTCCACAATTTTCAAGTAATTGACAAAGGCTTGCTTCTCATCCACGGCGATAGAAAATACATCTACATTCCGAATGGTGATACTTGCCACAGTAGATTTCCCCTGATAGTCTTCAAAAATGGCTAGGTTCTCTTTCGCTTGTTGGGCTTTCTCAAATTCCATCAATTCGGCGTAGCGCATCATCTCCTCTTTCAGGTAATTTTTTACTATCGTAAACCGTCCTTTCAGAATATTTTTGATCTGCTCAATCTTGGCGTTGTACTCCTCCTCCGACTCGTAACCTACGCAGGGGCCCTTGCAGTTTTTAATGTGATACTGTAAGCAGACTTTAAATTTTCCCTTATCAATATTAGACTTCGAGAGGTTCAATGTACAAGTCCGTAGTTGAAAAATGTTTTTAATCAAATCCAATAAAATGCTGGTTTGGTATTTAGATACGTAGGGACCAAAGTAAGTAGATCCATCTCTGATAACTTTACGCGTCAAAAATACCCTCGAAAATCTTTCTTTTTTGATACAAATGTAGGAATAGCTTTTACCATCCTTGAGCATCACATTGTAGCGAGGTTGATGTTTTTTGATAAGGCTACTTTCTAGCAGCAAGGCATCGTGCTCTGTCTCCACAATGGTATATTCTACTTTCACCGCCTTTTTGACCAACACTTTTGTTTTAGCCAACCGATCTCTACGCTCTCCGAAATAAGACGCAATCCTGTTTTTGAGATTCTTTGCTTTTCCCACGTACAAGATGGTTTCACTATTATCAATGAAGCGATAGACCCCTGGTTCGCGAGGAAGGGTGGAAGCTATTTTTTTATAATCTTCTGTGGTCACGAAGTGATGAGGTTTTTTTCAATGAGTGAATGCCTGTCCCGAAATCTTGGGAATGGATATGTAAAATTAGTTGAGTTTGTTGGAAAAACATAACTCGAATTTCTATCCATCTTTAACGCCACGTTTAGCATCTTTTTCGTAAAGATTATGGATCACTAAAACTCCATAACCAAATAGAAGTGCACCGATAATTAGTAGATTGTTAACGATTCCGACGGAGGTGAAGGATACCTTGATGAGTATGGTAGATAGTACGAATCCTGAATTGCGGATGATTTTATAGAATTTATCAGAATAAAAAAAAGAAGATAACAAGAGTAATACATCTACTACAATCAGGATGGTAAAAAACTCATCAAAGAAAACACTATTGATCATTTTGAACTCCATGATGCCCATTGCGTGATTTTTGTATGTGAGGATTATCCAATTGATAAAAGTGTACGAAGCCAATATTGCCAATACGGGAACTAAGATCGTAGCAAGTGCCCGCTTGAGCAGAACGAATTTTTTGATGTTACGCCCGACTTCATTAGGCTTCCCGATGGAGGTATAATCTCTCTTCCGAATACTTTTGTAAAATAGAAATATGATGAAAAAAAGTATCAAAGAAGTGATGACATCAAAGGTGAATTGGAGATCATTTTTGTTATTGAACCAATCGGTTGTCAACTCCACGTAAGCAATATCTTTGAATATTCTCCTGATGACGATGAGTGTGATGATCTCGTACTGTTTCCCAATATAAATCGTAATGGATTTGGGTAAAAAATAAATCAATAGATAGACCTCGTAGAGCAGGATAAACGAAAAGGGCGTGTAAATCGCAGCAATGGGATTTTTGAAAAACTTTTGCTCTAAATGAATAACACCTTGGATATTCAAAAAAATCAATAACAGATGAGCAAGGTAGCTGATGATCGCAATGGTCAAACTAATATTCTCCACCCGATGCTTAGTACCAGGTGATAGAAAAAAATTAAATCCCCTATTGATGGCAGTCTCATTACTCATGCGTTGATGTTTGATTTTAGTGGCTATTTCTGCGCTACTTCGCTGAAGCGCAACTGATTGTCTGCGGTAATAAAAATTAGGGATTAGGTTATGGATTCCCTAATCCCTTGTTGGCTACTGTAAAACTCAAAAGCCTAAGAAAAGTTTTATCTTAGAGTTTGATCTTCGGGATAGTTACCGCAATCCATTATAATCAGTATTTATTCTACCACTGTCCACAGGGAGAAAGATAAGTTAAATCAACTTCCATAATCACAATATGAGAATATGAGTATTCTTGATGATGACCATTTTTACGAAAAATCATTGAAACCAAGATTCAAACTAGCCATCTTTTTCATTGGGATAGTTGCTCCGATGATTTTTACTTTTTTAATTTATCTAAACATTTTTCAAGGAAAAATCGAATCACATGAAATACTTGAATTTCAGGTTTGGAATTATTCTCATTTCATTCCGTTGGCTTTGTTAATTTTTTCATTTCTGATTTTCCAAATTCTATTTTTCCTTCCCGTTGCTTGGGTTAAATTTTCCTCGACTTCAAAAGTTACAATTAGGATATTCCAAATCTCTCATCTAGCTCTACTCGTTTTGCTTCTATTCTTTACTACTCAAGGTAAGGTTTTCCTTCGTCCATCGGGAGGGTGGACAGCGTATCCTGCTCTTTCGATTCTATCGCAGTTGGAAACTATGGATCAAGTAACTGACTTTAAATATGCTTGTATATTTATTTTCGTTCTTGGGTTGTTGAGTTTATTCACTTTGACTTTTTTGCATAATGCTAATTTGAAATAGTTATGTTACGTTTGTAAGTATAGACGAGCCATTTGTGGATGAGTGTCACCTCGTGAGAGTTGGAATATATTGATATCAATCAAAAGATGCTCTACATTTTTGATTACGGTGACGAATGGTGGTTTGATATTTTTTAGAGAAAATTGAAGCGGGTAGTATGGGTTTAGAATTTGGGAAAATTATCGAATCTAACGGCGAGGCTCCCGATCAGTATCTTGATTGGGAGTAGGAGCGATAGCCGAACTTTATCAATTTTTAGTTGATCGAAATCGTAGCATACTTCGAAACTATCTAGCATAACTATTCTTCTTCCTCATTATCGGATTTTTGTAGTAAATCTTCTCGAGCGACCAATTTTTTATCTTCTACATTTTCATTCAAAAATTCGTTGAGCTTTTCCACTTTTACGTTAGAAGTTATTTCCCCAAATTCATTGATCTTGATATCGAATCCTTTTAAGTCGTCATGGACTTCTGGATTTCCTTTTTGTGGTTTCTTTTTAGGCATAGGTCTGCTTTTTTGATTTATGAGTTTTGAAAAAAATAAGAGTAAAAGTTTTACGACAGAGTCTCAAAATAATCATAAGCCACCTCCATCCTTTTTACTACCTCCTGCTGACCGATGAGAGCCATTATATCGAAAACAGAAGGTCCTTTAACCTTTCCCGAAACTGATAATCTTAGGATGGGTAAAACATCTCCAAAACCCAATTCGTGTTTCGCCATAAATGCTTTTACCTCATTTTCGATAGTTGCAGCATCGAATGAATCCATCGTTTTGACCAATTCGAGTAGCTGATTCATTTTACCTCGATGCTCGGATTTCCAACGCTTACGAATAGTTTCCTCGTCGTAGCTTTTTACGGGTTCGAAGAAGTAATATCCTTGATCTAAAATTTCGCTAACAAAGTGTACCCGTTTTTTCATAATGCTAGCTACACCGCTCAGAAAATGTTTATTTGCGTGGATTCCTCTTTCACCCAATATATTATAAAGTATCTCAGCAACTGCACGGTCATCCATCTCTACCAAGTATTGCTGATTGAACCAACGGGCTTTGTCGTAATCAAATCTAGCTCCTGATTTTCCTACTCTTTCTAAAGAAAACGCTTCAATCATTTGATCCATAGAAAATTGCTCCTGCTCCGTCCCTGGATTCCATCCAAGAAAGACGAGAAAATTATTGACTGCGTGTGGATTAAAACCCACTTCTTTGAACCCCACGAAAGTATCTTGCTTTGTCTCGCCCTTCCACGAGAGCGGGAAAACTGGAAACCCTAATCTATCCCCATCTCTTTTACTTAGCTTGCCAAAGAGCGTATCTTTTAAAAATCCTTTAGCCAACTTTTTCTTATTAGAGTCCTTATCCCGAATTTTTAACTGCCCCGTCAAATCTTTTATATTATTAAACAACGGTCTAATCAGTTGCTCGGATGCTGCCAGATCTAGATCGTGTTTTTGGGACAGTTCCACGCTAAATTTTTTAATAAAATCTTCCTTGGTTTTTTTATTGATATAGGTAGTCGGAGCGGGTTTAAGGATCAGCGGCAAATGCGCAAACTTTGGCATATCATCCTCCCACCCAAATGCTCGGTACATCAATACGTGTAGCCCGGTACTCGGTAGCCACTCTTCCCCTCTGATCACGTGGGTAATTTCCATCAACCGATCATCCACCACATTCGCTAAATGATAAGTGGGTAGTCCATCGCTCTTCATCAAGACTTTGTCGTCCAGCTCTTTGGTTTGGAAAGTTACTTCCGCTCTGATCAAATCGTGAACGGTGACTGCTTCGTCTTCGGGCATTTTAAATCGAATCGTATAGGGCGTTCCACTTTCTAACAATGTTTTTACATCGCTTTCGGAAAGGCTCAAACTGTTTTTCATTGCCATACGAGTAGAAGCATCATACTGAAAAGTATGCTTTCCCGCTGCCTTCATTCTTTCTCGCATAGCCTCCAAATCTTCTGCGGTATCAAACGCGTAGTAGGCATGACCGCTATCTAATAATTGTTGAATGTATTTTTGGTAAATATCCTTTCGCTCGGACTGACGGTAAGGCCCGTAGTTTCCGCCGATGCCTGGCCCTTCGTCGGGTTCTAATCCACACCATCTCAGCGCATTTAAGATGTAGGCTTCGGCACCTTCTACGTATCTTTTTTGGTCGGTATCCTCGATCCGTAATACAAAAGTACCTCCGTGCTTTTTCGCTAATAAGTAATCATAAAGTGCGGTACGCACTCCTCCGATGTGTAGTGCTCCCGTAGGACTTGGCGCAAATCTAACCCTCATTTTTATCATGAATTTGAATTGTTATAAAATCGAAATGGATTCATTTTTTGAGCAGCGAATTTACATTATTTTTCGTTGCCGAGTAACTAACCCATTCAATTATTCTGTCCTAAAATGGGTATAAATGTAGTGAAATTAAACACGTGACTTTGTTCACTTTTTTTAATTTTTCGCTTAAATTGAATTCCACACTTCTGATATTTTATACGGAATTGATTTAGTTATTTCGTATATTTTGCAAAACGGGAAAAGCATTAATCTATACTGAAGAAATAAAAGAGGATAGTACTACCTTATCAGAATTACTTCGAAAAGCAAAGGATTCGAAAAACCGAGATCGCTTACGATTTTTATTATTGCTGAAATCAGGCGAGGATTAAGACTCAATCCGCAGCAGATATGGCGAT
>JBCCJE010000093.1:0-10928 GCA_039027925.1 Bacteroidota bacterium | reverse complement strand
TAACTACTGTGATAGCGCAGCAGTTGCGTATGCCCGATGAGATCGAACAATATATGAAAAAATCGGCAATCCAATATCAAATGGAATCTTTAACTACGCTACTGCAACCAATTTCATTACCCTTGGTAGAAAAAGGACTCTCCATCAAGAATACCGACGAGGGGACTAGGCTAGAAAAGGAAAACAAAGTCCTTAGTAAAAAAGCTCAAAAGCTGGTGAAAAAAGCCGAGAAGGCCGAAGCTAAAAATAATTACTCCAAGGCTTTGAAATATTACAAAAAAGCCCTAAAAGCAGATCCGCATCATACAAAAATATTGAATGAATTATCTAGTCTTTACTGGACACAAGATGCTCTGGAGGAAGTCATTTTTTACGCAAAAAAAATAGTAGAACAAAATCCCATTAACTTTGAGGCACACGCTCGCTTGGCTTTGGCCTACCAAAAACTCGAAAAGTCCGACTTGGCATTGGAACATATTCACTTGGCGCACCTCTACAATCGAAACCACAAAAAGGTAATCCAAATTATGAAATCCATTTATGTAGATAACGGAATGGTGTATCGTGATTTTGTTTTTAACCCTCAATACAAAATTGAAAATAAAGATGGGCGTATCGCTGTCCAAGCTAATGATGTGCCTTGGAAAACGTACGCTGCGTGTCAAGCACTTTGGGAAAATGATACTACTTACAGAGATCAAATGAGGTACTTATCCAATATTGAAACAAAAGAAATTCAACAAAAAGAGTGCTTATTAAATGCCTTGATTGGTTATGAGAGAATGGAAGGTGGCAAAGAAAAATTTCCTGCCTTAAAAGTTTTAGGTACTTCTTTGAGATACAGAATGGTAGATGATTTTGTTCTCTACGAAATTACGCTCCGTAAAAATCCTAATCTAATTTTTATTTTGACAGAAGAAAAAAAGCAAAGGTTGATTCGCTACATGACTTCAGTTCGGGTAAATAAAGAACCCATAGCTGAATAGAATATCTTACCGTAAAAGAAAAGTAATTTATTTAATTAAGTAAGAGTCTAAGGCAAAATAAATTCATAAAATGACTTATTTATTCTTCTACTTTGCCTTAGACATAGTCCTAGTCAAGTCCTACCGCCGCAGCGCTACATCTCCTTCGAATCGTTCTGTGTAGCCATCAATAAATTCAATCTCGGCGTAGTACACGAACACTTGTGGATTCAGAGGTTTGCCCCGTAGTGTTCCATCCCAACCAGAAAGAGGATTCATAGGCATGATAAAATCGTCTTGCCGATACACTTGTTCTCCCCATCTATCGTAGATCTGGAAAGTATGCACCTTTTTGATTTGCTCCAATTTTCCTCCAAAAATCATAAAGACGTCGTTCTCTCCGTCGTTGTTGGGAGAGAAAACATTGGGGATAAAAATGTTACGGGCGCGCTCCACGTTAATGGTGATCGAAGCGGACGTTTTGCAGCCATAAATATTGGTAACCGTCACGGTGTAAGTCATATCTTCTTTCAATCCCTGCGCTACGGGATTTAAGCAATCGGTACAAGATAATCTGAAAGCTGGCAACCATTCTACTCCCGCTATTTCATTTGGTGGAATATTGGTAAACGTTTCGATCTGGTAATCCTCTCCTAACTCAATGTCCACCTCTGGTTGTACTAAAACAGTCACTAGCTCTAATGCAGGTATCTCCAAATCCGTCTGCAATTCGCAGCCCGAAGCGTCCTGTGCGTACAGGGTATAATTACCCGGCTCGACTGTAAAATTAGAGCCGCTATAAAAATTCACTCCATCAATAGAATATAAATAAGGTGCTGTACCACCCTCTACGGTTTGAATATTTATTCCACCCAAATCATCGTGACATTTGGGTAGCGTAAGGGAAAATAAAATGTCCGTGGGCGCACTGGCATCTTGCTCCACTATCACAAAATCCGATGCGGTACATCCATTCTGCGTATCTGTCACAACTAGGGTATAACTTCCAGCCGCGTTGACCGTCGGTGTAGTGGAGTCAGCTCCAGTAAGGATATTTCCATTAGAAGAAATCCACTCGTAGATAGTGTTTACGGATGAAGATCCCGAACCATTGAGCGTAACCTCAGTCACTTGACAATCTAAAATATCCGCCACGCCAGCTTCAGCTACGGGAGGTACGGTATTTTCTAAGACGGTGATCGAGGAAGCATTATCACAATTATTATTCAAATCAATAATCGTTAATTGATAGCTGCCACTTTGGTTGATCGTCGGGTTTAGCGTATTCGCACCCGTCACGATATTTCCATTGGGTGTCGTCCATTGGTACGAATAATTAGCTCCCGTAGATGAACTATTAGCGTTCAGATCAATCTCCGTCAAATCGCAAGTCAGTACCAAAGGATTAGCAATATTTACTAAGGGTACTGATAAATCTTGGGAAACGTTGATGGAAGTGGTAGCAGTACATCCGTTGAGTAAGTTCGTCACCGTCAGGAAATACTGTCCAGCATCATCTACCTCTGGATTGGCGGTATTCGCTCCCGAAAGGATATTACCGTTGGTGGTTGTCCAATTATAAGCCACGCTACCCAGCGGCTGGGAAGCAGAACCATCTAACAATATACTTGCAACATCACAATCTAAGCTAGTCGCTCCCGTCTGGTCAATGCTAGCCACGGGTGCTTCGAAGTCATCCTCAACGGTAACTGTAGTTGCGCTAGTACATCCATTGTCATTATTAGTCACTATTAAGGTGTAGGCTCCAGTGGCACTTACGGTAGGAGTAGTAGTAGTCTCCCCGTCAACGATTGCTCCATTTTGAGTAGTCCATTGATACGTAAAATTAGCACCTACCGACGAACCATTTCCGTTGATTGTTATCACAGATTCATTACAGTTCAATACCCCATCGGGCGTAGCTACGGCATCGGGCAGTTCTCCGTCGGATAGGACATCCACAAAAGCGTTGGCGGTACAACCCGTAGCCACATTTGTCACTATTAATTCATACGTACCCGTTTCACCAATGGTAGGTGACAGTGTATTTTCCCCTGATAAAATAGTTCCATCATTGGTTTCCCAAATGTAGGTAAAAGTGATGCCTGTACTAGAATTATTACCATCTAGTTGGATTGCTGTAGTCGTACACGTCAATAACCCCTCATCACCTGCATCAGCAATGGGTTCTTCAACATCTTCCTCTACGGTGATTTCGGCAGTTGCCGAACAACTGTTGGAAGTATTAGTTACCACCAAAACGTAAGTCCCCGGATCGTCAATTTCTGGACTCAGCGTATTTTCTCCCATAGCAATATTTCCATCGAGGGTAGTCCATTGATATTCAAATTCAGCTCCCGTAGATGAATTGTTAGCATTCAGCGTGAGCGTAGTCAGGACGCAGGTCAACTCTCCCGCAATACCAGCATCCGCAGTAGGAAGATCAATGTCTTCCGTAATGACTACGGACTGAACTTCACTACAACCGTTAACTAGGTTAGTGACCGTCAATTCGTATTCACCTGCCATGTTGACATCTGGATTTAGGGTATTTTCTCCCGAAACAATATTTCCGTCCTGCGTAGTCCATTGGTAAATAAAATTAGCACCCACACTACTGCTACTTCCATCCAAGGTAGCGAATGCCTGTGTACAGTTGAGTTCAAATGTGGGTCCAGCGTCGGCGATCGGTTCTTCCTGATCTTCCGTAATCGTTACTTGATCTAAAGAGGTACATCCCGTAGCTACGTCGGTAATCAACAATTCGTAGATGCCTTCACCATCTACTTCTGGGTTCAACGTATTTTCGCCCGAGAGGATACTGCCATCCTGCGTTGTCCAGAGATAGGTCAGAGAAGTACTCGTACTCGGTGTCGAGCCATTGAGCGTGACGACCTCATTATAGCAGTTCAACTCTTGTGAAATTCCAGCTTCCGCCGTAGGTTCATTGTTATTATTTGAAATGGTTACCGAAGAAACTGCTGTGCAGCCATTGACGGTATTAGTCAGCGTCAATTGATAAACGCCCGCCGCATCTACAAATGGGGTCAGCGTGTTTACTCCCGAAACGATATTTCCACCCTGTGTTGTCCATTCAAATGTAATGTCGTTGTTAATGACCGAAGCTGTTCCGTCCAAGTTGCCTTCAAAAACGTCGCAGGTAATTTCAAAACCCGCTCCGGCATCGGCTGTTGGCAAACTACTATCTTGCGTAATCTCTACAATATCGGTAGTGGTACATCCATTGGTGAGGGAGGTGACAACCAATTCATAAATCCCCGTGGCGTTGATCTCTGGGGTCAAAGTATTTTCCCCCGCAATAATATTTCCGCTCTGTGTGATCCATTGGTAAGTATAATCTGCACCTGTGCTAGAGCCATTCCCGTCCAATGTTAAACTATTGTTAGTGCAACTTAAAAACTGCGACGTTCCCGCTTCGGCAATGGGCGGGGCATCATCCAGCGTGATCTCTACCGTCGAGAGCGAGGTGCATCCATTAGTATTGTTGGTGACTACCAATTGATACATGCCCGCTGCGTTGATTTCTGGGTTAAGAGAATTTTCCCCGAAAACAATATTTCCATTCGAAGTAGTCCACGCGTAAGTAAACGCTATCCCCGTAGATGAATTAGAACCATCTAAAATCAAACTCGTCGTATTACAATTCAACAAATCATCAATTCCTGCGTCGGCGACGGGTACGTTGCTATCTTGATTGACCGTCACCGTAGAGGTAGCAAGGCAACCGTTATTGGTATTAATAATTTCCAAAACGTAATCTCCAGGAGCATTGATCTCAGGCGTTAGGGTATTTTCTCCTGATAAAATATTGCCATTTGGAGTCGTCCAGAGATAGGTAAAATTAGTGCCGATGCTACTTCCATTTCCGTTGAGTTGTAAGGAAGTTTGCGAACAACTCAATGTTTGTTGATTACCAGCATTTACCATTGGTGCTTCAATATTTTCATCCACAAATACCTCGTCAATTGCGGTACATCCATTATCGGTATTTGTGACCACCAACTCGTAAGTACCCGTTGCGCCCACCATTGGATGGACGGTGTTTTCTCCTGATAAAATATTTCCATCCAGAGTCGTCCAAGCGTAAGTAAAATTAGTACCCGAAGCGGAGTTGCTTCCATCTAGTTCTACCTCTTGGTTATTACAGTTGATTTCCATGACTGCACCGGCGTCCACCACGGGTGCTTGCTCATCAATCAATACTTCAACGGGGGCTATAAAACTACACCCATTCACAAGGTTTGTAGTTTGTAAAAAATAAGTTCCATTCTGGTTAACTGTCGGGGTCAGCGTATTTTCCCCCGAAACAATATTTCCGTTTTGTGTACTCCAAGCGTACGAGAAGTTGCCTCCCGTAGAAGTATTGTTAACATTAATCACAATCTCCGTAGTAGCACAGGTCAAGTTGGCTACGGAGTCAATTTCTATAAAGACCGCAGGAGATCCAACATTTTCATTGACCGTCACCGTAGAGATGGCGGTACAGCCATTATCCGTATCTGTCACTAAAAGCTCGTAGGTACCTGGCTCATTAATCAATGGATTCAACGTAGTTGCATCCGCTAGAATATTTCCATCCTGAGTTGTCCAGAGATACGTGAAGTTAGCGCCCGTAGAGCCACTTCCGTTGAGCGTAATTTCAACTACATCACAATTCAAATCATCTGCTTCTCCTGCCTCTGCGGTAGGTACATCGCCATCCACGACGACCTCCACCGTGGCGGTTTGGGTACAACCATTATCGGTATCGGTCACTACAATTTGGTAAGTACCCGCTGCGTTCACTTCCGGATTTAAGGTGGTCTCCCCCGCAACGATGTTGCCATTTGTAGTCGTCCAGAGATAAGTAAAATTAAATCCTACACTCGATCCATCTCCATCCAATAGGACATTATTATCGGTACAAGTGAGTGGAGTGGGTGAAGCTGCACTCGCTAGTGGTTGCACGAGATTTTCATTCACCTCGACGGTAGAAACATTAGTACACCCATTATCTGTATTAGTCACGAGGAGTTGATAAGTTCCTGTGCCATTGACCACGGGATTCAAGGTGGTTTGACCCGCAATGATATTTCCAGTAAGCGTTGTCCACAAGTAGGTAATGTTATTGCCCGAAGAGCCATCGCCGTTTAAAATAATCTCGGATGTTTCACAGGTCAAGTCATCAGCCACTCCGGCATTAGCCACAGGAACGTCCCCATCCGTAGTGACCTCTACGGTTGCAATCTGCGTACACCCATTATCAGCATTGGTCGTTATCAATTCGTAAGTACCCGTAGCACCAACGGTGGGAGTCAGCGTTGTTTCTCCCGACAGAATACTCCCGTTGGGAGTAGTCCATAAGTAGGAGAAAATTCCACTTGTAGATGTATTGTTAGCATTTAACGTGACGGCCGATACGCTGCAAGTAAGACTAGGAGCTGAATCAATATTCACTTCGGGAGCTTCAATATTTTCGTTTACAATAACCGTAGAAATAGCATCACAGCCATTATCAGTATTGACAACCAAGAGTTCATAAGTACCCGCTGCGTTGATAATTGGATTGAGCGTATTTTCCCCACTTAAAATATTTCCGTCGGGGGTAGTCCACAAGTAAGTAAAATTAGTGCCCGTAGAGCCGCTTCCGTTGAGGGTGATTTGGAACACCTCACAAGTCAAATCATCAGCCATCCCTGCGTTGGCAGCAGGAACATCACCATTGACAACAACCTCTACCGAGGCAGTTTGTGTACAACCATTATCTGTATCAGTTACTAGGATTTGGTAAGTACCCGCTGCGTTCACTTCTGGGTTAAGCGTAGTTTCACCCGAGAGAATGTTTCCTCCAGTAGTCGTCCACAAATAGGTAAAATTTCCTCCAGTACTAGAGCCGCTTCCATCCAGCGAAACTTGTGCAGTTGTACAAGTGAGCGCACCGAGGGCACTTGCGCTCGCCGAGGGTTCAGTAATATTTTCTTGTACGGCTACCACCGCAATATTTGTACAACCATTATTATTGTCCGTCACCAAAAGCTGATAGACACCTGCTGCGTTGACAATTGGATTTAAAGTAGCCTCTCCCGAAACAATACTCCCGTTGATAGTTGTCCACAGGTAAGTGATATTATTTCCCACAGAACCACTACCATTGAGTATTATTTCCGAATTAGTGCAAGTCAACTGATCGGCACTACCCACATTTGCCGAAGGTATATCAGCATTAAGGGTTACTTCTACAGTTGCCGTTTGGGTACAGCCGTTATCGGTATTGGTTACTAAAATTTCGTAAGTACCCGCTTGGTTCACCGTCGGATTTAGGGTAGTCTCTCCCGCAACGATATTTCCATTTAGAGTTGTCCAGAGGTAATTAAAATTTCCCCCTGAACTAGATCCCGTTCCGTCCAACGATACCTGATTTATAGTACAACTCAACGTCGTGGGCGCAACGGCTACGGCCGTCGGGATACTGGTATTTTCATTGACAGTTACCGCAGCGGTGGAAGTACATCCGTTGGGACCCGTCACTTCCAATTCGTAAGTACCCGCCGCATCAATGGTCGGGGCCAAGGTAGTGGCGTTCGCAATAATATTTCCATCCAGTGTTGTCCAGATGTAGGTGAAGCCTGCCCCGCTGCTCGATGCACTTCCGTCCAAATTAAGCTGTGCCGTACTACAAGTCAATGCTGCAGCAGTTCCAGCATCAGCGGTAGGCGTAGCCGTATCGTTAGTTACATCCACCGTGGCTACATCGGTACATCCATTACTGACATCCGTCACTACGATTTGGTAAGTACCCGCTGCTGCCACTTGCGGGGTGAGGGTATTTTCTCCCGAAATAATAACACCATCAGTAGTTGTCCATTGGTAAATAAAATTAGCTCCTGTGCTAGAGCCTGCGCCGAAGAGTGTTACCGCATTATTGTTACATCCTATCTGTTGGGGAGGCCCGGCATTGGCGACGGGAGGGATGAGGTTTTCAAATACATCCACTAGAGCTATCTGCGTACAGCCGTTGTTGGTATTGGTTACAGTTAGTAGATAGCTACCCCCACTATTGACCAAGGGATCGAGCGTGGTAGCCCCCGAAAGGATAGACCCATTAGAAGTCGTCCATTGGTAGGTGAAATTTGGTCCGACACTAGAGCCGAATCCATTGATACTCACCTGTGGATTATTACAGTCAATCAAACTTGGAGCATTTGCAACAGCGTCGGGTAAGTTTATATCTTCCGTGACGGTGGCCGTAGCCGTGGCGGTACAGCCGTTGGTCGTATTGGTCACCACCAGCGTATAAGTGCCCCCTGCGCCCACCGTTGGGTTCAGAGTACCCTGACCATTGACGATGGGACCGCCCGACCAGTTGTAGCTAAAATTTGGTCCAACACTAGAACCAAATCCATCAATATTGACCTGAGGATTATTACAATCAATTCCGAACGGAGCATTCGCAACGGCATCAGGATAGTCAAAATTTTCGGTTACTGTTCCCTCGGCCGTCGCCGTACATCCCGACAAATCAGTAATCGTAACGGTATATGTTCCCGCAGTAAGTCCCGTAGGACTTTGGCTGACAGCACCATTACTCCATAAAAAATTCAACGGATTCGTACCTCCCGTCACGGTTAGCGTGACGGTGCCACTACCAGCATTATTACAATCCACGGATGACCCCGTCGCCGTAGGAATAATCGGATCGGGTTCGTTGATCGTTGCGGAAGCTACTCCACTACATCCATTCACATCAGTAACGGTTACGTTGTAAACTCCTGCGGGCAGGTTGGTAGGATTTTGTTCGATCCCCGCCGCTGGATTATCCCATACGAAAAAATAAGGATCAATTCCCCCACTCGGAAATACATTGATAGAACCATCATTATTTCCCCAACAACTCACATCGGTAGCTACCGTCACGGGAGTAATGACGGTTTGTGTGACCACAGCTCCTCCATTGACGATGCCAAGACATCCATTTTGCATCACCTCTAATAGGCCATAACTACCGAGTTCAGATACCGTCAAAAGATAAGGATTTTGAGTGATCCCCGTAATCATTGGTTGTGGCGCACCGTTTTGTGTGTAGATAATATCCCAAGGAGGAAGGCCAGTAAAATCAATTTGGATAACGGCGACAGGATTTCCCGGCGGACAAATATCTCCACCACCACTCATGGTAGCTACTTCTTGACTCCCTACTTCTATCAATACTTGGTCAGTCTCGGTATTGCCACAAGCATCCGTCACCGTCACGGTAAATGTCTCCGTCATACTGACAAAAGGGCTAATGGAAGCTCCCGAAGCCCCATTGCTCCAAGCGTAAGTAAAAGGAGGAACGCCTCCCGTAGCGGTAGAACTCAAAGTAACTGTACTTGGTCCACACAATACTTGATCATCAAGTCCACTCAGAGCTATGGGGATATTATCGTTGATGAGAATTTCAGCAGTATTGTTGATACAGGAGCAGGAGTTGTCTATTTCTACGATGATATTTTCTTGCCCTTCGGCTACTAAGTCACTAAAGATCACAAGTGGGATAGTAGTAAAACTTTGTCCTGCGGGGATAGTGACACTATTAGGAAGCGGGGCATAATCCACCCCTGCCGTAGCTGTACTGTTGGGAGCTACATTAAATGTAATGGTAATCGGCATACTCAAATCTCCTGTTTCTCTCGTAAAAGTAATCAACCCATCACCGCAGTCTTCGTAAATGATATTAGACCCCGTAGATAAGTTGATAGCTTCTACCGATGCCTGACCTCCCGCATTAAAACTTCCAGCCTCTAAGAAAACAGCAGAGTCGAAGGCAGAGTCTGTTCCGTCTCCTACCACCAATCGGATACGATAAGTTTGGCAAGGAATCACGTTTGCCGTAGCTGTCAGAATGGTCGTGTAACCATCAAACTGAATATCGGCAGTATTCGTCGTTCCACCACAACCAGCGCTATTCGGGACAAAATAATTGGTATTAGTTACATCATTAATAGTATTGATAGTTATGGCTTGGGTAGTCATGGGGACTAGAGCAATATTTTCTCCATTACCAGAGTATGGTCCATTAATACCAGGACCGCTGATAAAAAATCCAAATACATCGTTGAACGCAGAATTCACCCATTCGCAGTATTCCTCCGAACCAAAGGCAAACCTAAACTCAATAGTTGATAAAGTAGGGGAAAAATCAAACTCGATCCCTGCGGCATCGTTGATAGTTTGAGATGTTAATTGTGCTAAATCTACATCTGAGCCACCACCATTATCGCCTCCAGCACTTCCTGAATTATTCGGACCAGTCACCGTAGCGATATTTCCCGTAGATAAAACCACCCCCGAATCAAAGCCAATTGAGGCAGTTCCGTTAGCAAACGATCCCACACCCGCTGCACCTCCTATGAGTTGAACATTGGTCACATCAAAACAACCTCCTCCGATAAAAACATCTTCAATCAATTGGGTAAGCGTCTGACTGGAGTTGGTAGTAATTGGCGCCATCTCGGGACCCATCGTACCGCTGCCGACGGGGGGAGTGCTAGACTGTGATATTACCGAAAGGACTGACGGAGTTTTGGCATTACAAAAATTATAGACATCCAAATAGTAACATTCCGAAGTTGGCGTAATTTGGATGTAAGGAGAAAAATTATTTCCAGTTAGTGAAAATTTAGGTTCATCAGCACAAGGTGCATCGAAAGCGGATAAATACAAATCGTAAGTTTCACCTATTTCTAAATTACATAAAATCACTTCTTCGTGTCCTTGATCTGGAATCACGAGTTTGATCCTTTCGGTCGGCTTTGATAACTCCAATATCAAATCTGTAGGTTTGCATTCATTCGCTCCAAGATTGGCGTGGGGAGCAGACATAAAAGCCATACAGGTAATTAGGATAAAAATAGCTGCGATTCGAGGGAGTAAAATTTTTTCCATGGTGGTTGAGTTTGTTAAGTTTGTTGATTCAAATGTTGC
>JBCCJE010000092.1:0-10968 GCA_039027925.1 Bacteroidota bacterium | reverse complement strand
GTATAAAGATTGTAATTGGTGGAGGTGTTGTAAAAAACTAATATCGGAAATTTGATTGAAGCTGAGGTCTAAAGATTGTAATTGGTGGAGGTGTTGTAAAACAGATATATTTTGAATAGTCCATTTGTTGAAAAAATCATTTCCACCAATTCTTAAGGTGGTTAACAGAGTGAGTTTTTTTATGGAGGGAGGTATAATTAATAAATTATTTTCTGTTCCATTATTTTTACTTTCAACCCTTTCTTTTAGTATAAAATCATAATATACATTACAAACGTTAAGCTCGGTGAGCCAAGTCAATTCAAACAACTCCTCGGGCAGCTCCGTCAATCCACATTTTCCTAAATCTAGGATTCCTGTTTTTTCTTCTTTTTCTTTAGCGATTAATTGTAAGGCAAGCTCGGACATGGGCGCTTATTTATTTTCTTAGTGAATAACGTATAATAAGGAAAGTGAATATATGATTTTTCATTAAAATAGAGGAAAGCTATACTAGATGCTGTTTTACTCTGTGAAATATTTTTACTATTTGTAAGAAATCACTCCTCCCGATTCACCCCATCAATCGAAAACGCTGGCACACAAAAAGATAAATATTCAATCTCCTCATCAGTTGGATTAGAATATTGAACTCTACATCCTTTTTTGATTAAAATGGATTCTCCTGCATTTAGTAGTATCTCTTCTTGTTCATCAATCATAAATCTTTTGGTTCCTCTGATAACAAAAGTAACTTCATCAAATTTTGGAGTTTGATAAGGCTCTGACCATCCTGCCGGAGCAATCATGTGCGCTACACTAAACCTTTCTTCTTTTGCGCTAGCTAATCCAAAATGCTCTTTAATGATTTTTCCATCAGTAGTTGGGACAAGGAATGGGTTGACTTGCTTAATATATTTTTCACTCATGGTTAGTTTTATTTTGTTCTAATTTAAAAAAATAAGAAGCATCAAATATATAACATTTTGGTATTAGATTTGTCGCCTTAATCCTTTTACCAACAATCATTTATCTCAATTAATATCTTTAAGTATGAAGTTATATGTTTTTCTAATTTTCCTTTTTTCCACATCAATTTTACTAGCTCAAGAGCTTACACCAGAGGCTGTCTTTCCCGTAGGTAAAGAGGGGAAATTTGGTTTTATGAATTTTAAGGGAAACCTAGTCGTTCCGCTCGAATATGACCAAGTATCAGAAATGGTAGCAGGAACTGCTAGTGTGAAGAAAGGGGAACGATGGGGAATGATCAATACCCAAAATGTATTATTATTTCCTTGGAAAAAGGAAAGAGTTAAAAGTTATTATACGGTATTTCCAAGTGGAATGGTGAGCGAATATCAATATTATCATTGCACCGACTCTACCTCTACCAATTGGATATATAACCAACAAGGGAATTTAATAGATACTTGTAGTAATTGTACCTATCGTCCTGATAGTTGGTTTGGAAGAGTACAGAAAAAAGACAAATCAAGAAATCCACATGAACTCTCAGAAATTCAGATGCTTGATAACCAAGGAAAATTGCTCTTCACCCTTGAAGCTAGCTATTTAGAAGTATGTACCTATCAACTTAATCGACAGAGAGAAAAAAAAGCCTTACCATACTACAAGGTAGGTAGGGTCATCAATCGAGAGGTTATGCCTTGGACAATTATTGATTTAGACGGACGCGTAGTCATGGATAGCATTAGTTACATTGATTTTTCGGCTTTGGGGTACTCTCAGATCAAACGAAATGGAAAGACTGGTATTTATGATTTTGACTTTCAACCTATCATACCCTTTAGTGAAGGATATGAGTCGATTATGCACATTATTCAAGATTCTACTATTTCTGTCAAGCGTGATGGGCTTTGGGGGCTGCTAAATGCCCAGCATGAGTTAGTTATCCCAATAGAACATCCTAGTCATTTTACTCCTTTAGGAGATCATTTTTACCAAGTCTATTCTGGTCCGGGTAAGTGGTACTATTTAGACAAAAAAGGTCATATGGTATTAGATGACTCCTATCAAATCAAAAGGGGAGGTAAGGTTGATTATACGCAACCGCTGCGGATTGAAAAAGATAATCATTTTGGATATTTGCATCCCGATGGACAAGTAAAAATCAAGGCGGAGTATGATTTCCTTAGTCCGTTTAGTGAAGGGCTTGCTATATTCAAAAAAGGGGATAAGCAAGGTTATATTAATACTGATGGAAAAATAATTATGGAACTACCTTATACCGTCTTTGCGGGGGTAAGAGAGGGTTTTGGTGCAGTTGGTTACCCACTCAAAAAAGTAAAAAAAGAATATCCTTGCGCTCAATGGATCAGTACATTAAAAAGTGAAGGTAAATCCACTTCTTATCCAATGCGATTCAATTATATTGATTCAAATGGCGAGTTACTGAATGAAGAAGGTTTTGATTGGGTTTATCCATTTGTAGGGGATTATGCCATTGCAAGCCGTGACTGCAAAGAGTTTTTTATAAATAGAAAAGGTAACATCGCAAAGATCAGCGAGAAATATAAAGTTGCTTCATATCCTAACAAAGGTTACGTCGTAGTTACTGATACAGAAGAAAAGTACTTTGGAATAATGGATAGCACGGGACAATTAGTATTAGACGTTGTATATGACAAAATTCAACTTAGGAGTGATCGATCCCTTGCTATGAAATTTTATGAGAATGGACGCTCTCGCCCTTATAGTATGTTTATGGGAGGCTGGTTAGATTTACTCAAAGGTAATCGAGTGATGGCTCAGAAAGATGGTAAATGGGGAATTATAGATCTGAATGGAAAAATCATACTGCCTTTTGAATACAATAAAATTGAACGTAAGCCGAAGCAACTTTCACCAAGTTCCAATCCTCCAGCTTACTTAGAATTGACACAGGTTAAGGATGATAAAAACTTTTATGGTCTAGCTCAATTAGATGGTACTCTGATTGTTTCAGCTCAATTTAATCGCCTTTGGCAACCTCAAAGTTCTGGAAATGCTACTTATAAAATTGATTGGTTTCGTTATTTTATTGAAGAAGGTAAGCGAAGTGGAATGATTAGCCTAGAGGGAAAACGTCTTGGGTTTTAACCTTATAGGACAACACGATAACTAAGATAAAAGTACAAAACTACATTTTAACGGAAACTAAAAAATATTAACTACCAAACCTCCATTGGTTGCCATAAAAAATCACCACGCAATATCACTTCCATCATTTTCAATAAATTTACCACAATCATTGAGTGATAATTTATTGATGGTTCTTGTCATTTTTTCAATAGCTTCATCAACGGTTAAGGTGGCAGAAGCTCCTCCCATTTCTGTTTGCACCCAGCCCGGGTTGATAGATATAACAATGATTTTACGGAGACGGAATTTTGTGGCTAACCGACGGGTTAACATATTCAAAGCTGCTTTGCTTATTCCATAAGCATCCAATCCATCTTCACCACTTTGATTTTCCTGAATGGAACCTCTACCAGAAGACATTTGAATCAGTTTGGAACCTTCGGTGAGAAATGGCGAAATGGTTTTGGCTATTAATGCCGTACCAACAACATTGACCCGAAAAGAATCTACAAACGTCTTGGCACTCCATTCTTCAATCGGTTCTTCGATACAGACTGCTGCGTTATTGATAACTATATCAAATGCTGTGGTCTTCTTTTTGAGCGAAGTTTTAAGTTCGTGAAAAGCAGCCTCATTGGTGACATCTAATATCTCTATCATCAAATGAGTAAGATATTTTTTGGATAAATCCTGAAGTGCATTTGCAGCCGACGGTGTGCGACAGGTAGCTACTACAAAATCACCCTGAGCCAGATAATACTTCACAAACCCTAAACCTAACCCCCTATTTGCACCAGTAATAAATACTTTTTTCAATTTTATTTTCTTTTTATTTTTTAATTACTTACTTCCCAATTTAAAACTATTTAGTAACTATCCAACGAAATAGAGGTCGCTGCCTGGAGATTTCTATCATTATCAGCCTATCAGCACCTACTAGCCCTATTCCAAATGCCACCATAAAAACTAATGCGTTAGTTCGCTGTGGGAGCAGTAACCAGACATTTAAAGTTCCAACACTATTCCTCACAATCAACTACAAATATGTATATTAGCCACGTGGTACTTTTGTGCCCAACCCAAGGTGTACTACCTAAATTTAACCTAATAAAAATTTGATAACCATGAGATTCATTTTACTTATAGTCTTAATATTTTACAGTCTAACATTATCAGCACAAACCGAACATTTATGGACTAAAAGTTACGGAGGTAACGGTTGGGATTACGGAACCGGTGTGGCTATAGATGCGGAGGGTAATATTTACAGCGTCGGACGCTTCGCCAACACGGTAGATTTCGACCCAGGAACTGAGGTGAGTAACCTCACGGCAGTTGGTTCCACCGACATTTATATTCAGAAGTTGGATGCGGAAGGTAATTTTATTTGGAGTAGAGCGGTAGGTGGTTCGGAGGATGATGTAGCGTTTGCGCTTGGTCTCGACGGTGCGGGTAATGTTTACCTGACTGGTAACTTTTTGAGCACAGTAGATTTTGATCCGGGGGTAGGCGTATTCGAACTTGCTTCGAGTAGTACTGATGATACCGATGCTTTTATCCTCAAACTCGATGCGGATGGTAACTTCCAATGGGCAAAACAAATTGCTAGTGATGGCACAGAATACGGCTACGGAATCGCCGTGGATGAAGCAGGTAACTCCTACGCCACGGGATATTTTTCCCAAACGGTAGATCTTGACCCCGGTAGCGGAACGAACCTAGTAACGGTCAACGGAGGAACAAATGATTTTTACGTAGTCAAACTCGACACCAACGGAGAGTATGTCTGGGGATACGGCATCGGTGGAGAAGGGCAGGATCGTGCCTACGCCGCTGAGTTGGATAAAGATAACTTGCTCATCTGTGGTCACTTTGGTAAAGATGTGGATTTTGATCCAACGAATGGAATGGACATGTTATCAACGGGAACGACCACGGTCGCCCTGAATGGTTTTTTGATGAAAATGACTACCGATGGAAATTATGTAGGTACAGTCAGTTTGGGTTCTGCTGGCGAATACGAATATGCGAGATCTGTAAAAGCAGATGCCGAAGGAAACATATATTGTACAGGTTACTTCAAAGGAACGATGGATGTTGATCCCGATACAGGAGTAGCTGACTTGGTATCCAACGGCGGTCGTGATGTGTTTTTGGTAAAATATACGCCTGCGCTAGAATACATCTGGGGCATCAATGCTGGTGGTGGTGGCAACGATTACGGTCGTAGCCTAGCCGTAGATAAGGCCACGGGCACAGCTTTCGTGGCGGCTTCTCAGTATTCTTCTGATGTTGCCAATTGGGGTACGGACGAGTGCTTTAACGAAATCCAAGGATTACCGGGCACCAATGAGATACTGGTACTGGCTAGCTACGATAGTGATGGTAACCCTCTTTGTGTCATTGATTTACAAACCCAACAACAAGGCTTTTACAGCGCTGGCTACCAGAGCCAAATGCAAATTCGGGATGGCGCACTTTTTTATCTGGCTAATTACTCTTCTAATAATACTGATTTTGATCCCGGGACAGCAGTATTCACTCCGCCCTTCAACGGTGGCTCTTGGGATGTAGCGTTGTCCAAATATCAGTTGAATCCTTTTAGTGTTGATCTTGGTGACGACTTTGGTTTTTGTGATAATGCGGTAGTCGAACTTGACGCTACCTCCGAAAACGCCACCTACTTCTGGCAAGACGGATCTACCGATCCTATCTTTGAAGTTACCGCCGAAGGGACTTATTCCGTATTGGTGAATAGTTCAGGATGTATTGCCAAAGATGAAGTCATGGGCACCGAAAACCAAATCAATACTACCGTCGTTCAAGCCGATAATTTTCTGGTAGCTCAATTGAGCGATGCCGAATACCAATGGGTGAACTGTCCAGATTTTGCTCCGTTGTCAGGAGAAACCGATCAGGCTTTCGAAGCCACTCAAACGGGGGAGTACGCCGTGATTTTGACCAGTAACGCATGCGTGGATACCTCTGAGTGCTTCGCCGTGATGGTTACTAGCTTGGAGGAGTTTGCCGAGGAGGCGTTTAATATTTTCCCAAATCCGGTCGGCTCAACACAGCTTTTACAAATTGAATTTCAGCAAGTACACCAAAATCTATCTGTACAAACTTTTAGTATGGACGGTAAGTTGTTGCAAGTTCACACTGCCCGTCAGACCGACCTTATGAATATTTCCTTTGATCTACCCGCTGGCATTTATCTCCTTGAGGTACGGGCCGATGATAAGGTAGGGCGTCGTAAAGTTGTATGCGAGGAATAGGGGAGCAGAAAAGTTTTCTCATTGCTAGCAAGAGAGTCGGTCATATTCGGGAGGTTACCAATAAATTCAGCAAAATCAATAAGGGGGTTTATTTTCGAGTGCATTCACTTCCTTACGCCTCCCGAATACATATCCACAAAACAATCGTATAAATGATAATCAAGCCACTCGAAAAAATCCAATGCTTGTACTTTAGGGCAGCCACTTTGGCGAGCAGTAAACCAATTAGAGTAGCTATCGAGATGAGCATACTACTTTTGTAATTGATGATTCCTTGGGTATCCAACAAATAATAATTTTTTAAATCCTCCTCCGATTTGAAATATTCGTTGATAAAATAAACTAAGGCAATGACCGCCATCGAACTCAGAAAGAACAATGCGGGGATCAAATAGTACTCGTTGATTTTATGAAATTCCTTTTTCATTAAATTTTATGCTGGTCAAAAAATCATTTTTCAATTAGAGATTGCGCTGTTGCACCTTTGGAAAACTTAGCTACACTTTTGTACGGCAGCTTCTCGGATTCGGAAGCTATGAGTTGAATATTTTTTGTGTCTGTTCCTTGTATTTCCAATAAGTAATCCGTTGTGCCTTTGGCTTTTAAATGTTTGAAGGTCAAGTCTTGACTATTGCTAATCATCACCGCCGAAGTAGCTTCCTTTTTTATATCAAATGTTAAGTCCTCGAAGTGACTAGATAGGACATCTTCCATCACGATGGCGTAGCGGTCGTCGTGCCCCCTAAGTGATAAGTTGACATTTTTTATTTTCAGTCCTTTGATGTGGCGCAGGTACATGCCGTAGGCGGGCAGTACCCCAAAGAATAACTGCTCGGGATACCGTGCCTCATCTTCGGCAATCGTTCGGTTACTGACTCCCAGATTTCCAAAGCCTGTGTAGGAAAAGTGTATATTTTCGAGCGTAACATTCTCGATATAATGGTTAGGTAATCCCGTGAACATGATGCCTTCGGTAGGTGGATCAATGCGGCCAGTCAATCGCCCTTCGATATTTTTAAAAGTGATATTTCTGATTTTTCCAACGGGGCGTCCTTCGGGCTTTGCATCGGTATCGTAAACCTGTTTGATAGATTTATCGTAGGTGCGGCCACGATTTCCCAAGCGCAAAAAAATAGGGCCGCCGCAGTTGTACATTTTGATATTCGAAAATTCTACGTCCTCCAAGATCGCTCCGTCCACCGCCAATAATTTGATGGCGCCGTGCCGACTATCAAAAAATTGACAATTGGTAACTTTGACATTGCGGAATCCAGTTTTGGAAGCTGTACCAAACTTGACCGATGCCCAGTAGCTACTAATCGTACAATTTTCGACGTGGATATTTTCACAAATTTTATCCACGCTGCTCTTTAGGCAGATGGCATCGTCTTCCACTTGGAGGTTACAATCGGTGATGCGTACGTTGGAGCAACCGTCGAAATTCATACCGTCGTTATTTCGATTTTCTTTATTATAAACAGCCGTTTTGTGGAGAAAAACCGAATCGCATTCCCGAAAGTAAGCGCACCACGATCCTGAATTTTTAATGATGGCATTTTCAAATCGTACGTTAGTGCATTCTTCGATACGAAATAGCTTGGGTCTTTCGGGGCTATGTTTGAATAAGTAGCCCTTGCCGTTGATTTCACTACGGGGATGTCCTACAATCGTGATGTTCTTTTCGCCCTTTGCGTAAAAGAGACATTTGGAAAAATGAGGTTCTTCGGTAGCAAGGGGCACTTCGGCGTAGTCTTCCAAATTGGAACTACCGAACAATTCGGTATTTTCGCCCATTTTCAAAGTCACATTACTTTTTAAAAAAAGTGTTCCCGTGACGTAAGTCCCCTTGGGTACGAGTACCGTTCCACCGCCGTTGTTCGCACAGTCGTCAATAGCGGCTTGGATAGCTTTGGTACTTAATTTTTTATGCGAACGAACTGCTCCGTAATCCAAAATATTATAAACCTGATTGACATTAGCAGTAGGGGAAAAGTTGTCCCAGTATTTCCAAAAATCAACTTTAGTTCGATGACCATCAGCAGTATCCCCTAGTGCTTTGGCCCGCTGTTCCATAGCTGAGCGCATGGTCGTCACTTTTAGTTGGTATTCGGGATAGTCCGCCAAGTTAAATGTTTCCCAAGGGTCTTTGGCGGTATTGAACAACTGAGTGACCCGTGATCCCGAAATAATTGCCTTACTAGGATCGGGTGCTCGGACGTATTCGATCAATTTGTAATCCCCTTTGCGGTAGGCTCGTTGGTGCTGCCGATAGGCGTAGTAACCATCTTCCCTGATTTGGGCAGTCTCTTTTTTAATAACTGGCACTAGACTTTTTCCTTTGACTGTTTCGGGAATGGGTACATCTACCAAGTCGCAAATTGTAGGCATGATGTCGTGGATATAATTCAGCGCATCAATGCGCCTGCCCTTGTCCGTTGGGTATAGCATTTTTCCCGAAAAAATTAAAGGTACGTGAATACCGTCCTCATCGTAAATGTTTTGTTTGCCCAGTAAGCCGTGGTTGCCAACCGCCAAACCACTATCACCCGCTACCACAATAATCGTCTTGTTGTATAAGTCTTGTTTTTTTAAAGCGGAAATGACCCGACCAATCTGCGTATCCAGGTGAGTAATGATCGCATAGTAGTCTGACAAATGTTTTCGAATCGTTTCGGGGGTTCTCGGAAAAGGAGCTAATAATTCATCTCTCAAAACTATGTGTCCGTTATCAAATGGATGTTGCGCTCGGTACGAAGGAGGCAAGATCATTTCGGATTTGGGGTATAGGTCTTTATATTTTTGTGGTGCTTGTCTTGGATCGTGGGGAGCCGTAAAAGCCAGATACATAAAAAAGGGCTGGTCTTTTTGGTAATCCTGTAGGAAGTCAACAGCCTCGTTGGCTAGGACTTCTGATACGTGTGGGCCGGTGCTTTCCGTTCCTATTGGGCCTTTTGTATCGGTACTATTAATTGACCGACGAACGGTTTTTCCGCTATCATCGTATCCTAGCAAGTAGCAATTTTCCACCTGATAGTTACCGTCGGCTTGCCAATCACTAAATGGCATGCGGTACTGGTCAGTCAAATATTTGGGCTTACCACAAAGTTTTTCTCCACTCTGAAAAGAACGGGCTAAAGAAGGCAAATCTTGGTGCCACTTACCGACGTGGTGGGCGTGATACCCTGCCTGCATCAGCGTTTCTCCGAGGGTCTTATGGCTAGGAGGAATGCGATGACCAACGCCATCCAAACTGAACAAGTCTCGTCCCGTCAGCAACATCGCCCGACTAGGTACACAGGTTGCCCCAGAAAAAGCACCCATCAAATAAGTATTCGTAAAAGCTATACCGTCGGCAATTAGTTGGTCGAGATGAGGCGTTTGGACGGCTTGACCGCCCAAGGTGTGGACACCCGTGTAGCGGTGATCGTCGGTGTAGATGACTAGGATATTGGGCTTTTGTTGTGCAGATAATTTTCCGAGACAAAATAAACTGAGTAGATAAACGGCGTATATTCTTATCATGTTTTTGTTTGTTTAGAAAATTAATCTAAGTACAGGACAAAAGTTTGATTTCCTGTCCAAGGTTTAAAAAGTTGAGTAATTTTTCTTTAAGGTGGTCAAGCCCGACTCGAAAAATACTAAAGAGTTTAGCTTTACGATTTTTAAGATTTTTGATGTGAATTTGATGCCCATTTTCAAGTTGATATTCACCTGTTTTCAAAGCCCAAATAAAAGCAATAGCTAGAATGAAAATCAAAGTATTGATTCTTGGAAGTTTAGTTAAATGAGTGTCTTCAAAATTAAAGCCTCTTGTTTTGCATGCTCCAAAAAATACTTCAATTCCCCAACGTTCGGCATAAAGTTGTCGACCATTATATAAAGGTTGATCGCTGATTAAAATGAGATATTCCTTTTGAGATATTCTCTGACCAGCGATAAAAAGTCGATGACCAAAGATGACTCTAGGTTTTCTTAATGCTCGAAAAGTAGTCGTCTGAAATAATTTGTAGGCAGCTACTTCTTTGAATTGTCCAGGCTTTCGAACTTTAGCATCTTTACGAATTCTGATGATGACATGGAAAGGTTGTTTGTGCAAATAAGTTAACCATTTGTTAGCAGCAAACTCCCTGTCCATCAATAAGTAACGTATTCTACTTTGTTGCTCAGTATTCAGATAGCTGAGTAATCTTCCCAATATTTCAATACGTTCAGATTGATTGGATTGTCCTCTTTTATTGAGCATCATCCAAATGAGTGGGATGGCAGTTCCTCGCCATGAAATTCCGATAGTGAGAATATTAATATTCAACTTTCCGAATTTCCAATTCGTACGATCCATACTCAAGGCAATCCAATTTCCTTCGTTGCCATAAAGTGACCAAGCGAATTGAACAAAGCATCTTTGACAAAAAGAATAACCTTTGACAAAGCGTTGAATCCGCTTGAAGTTACTAGCCTTTTTTACATTTGGATTAAGTACTAAAGCTAGTTGAGCAAAATTAACGGTACACATCTTTAACAAGGATAGTACTAATTTGCTCATCATTGTCAGTCGTTGACCTTGACCAATAAATTGTTTGGATAGCTCTTCTTTTAGAGCTTTTTCTATATCTTTCATCTGAGTAACTGGTTG
>JBCCJE010000091.1:0-11007 GCA_039027925.1 Bacteroidota bacterium | reverse complement strand
GCATAGTTACTGGATTAGGAACTTGATAACCCCTACCTATTTTTTTCACGACACAACGCCTAGATACTAGCACACGACCCTGATACTACACTATCTATTTGTTTTCACAACGCTACACCCCGATTACTAACATACACACAGTTTTTTCTTACAACCTATTTTTAACAACACACCCTATTCACACTACGCCCTTTACTTGCACACGTATATTCAGCAAGAGGTGGTTTGCACTAGACTAACTTTGACTTGAAAAATTTTGAAATTAAGACATGACCAATGAAAAGAAAACATCCCAAAACAGATGTCTTAGTGAACAGCGAGATAGGATAAGTTAACGAAGATGTAAAACTCCAATTTTTTCCGTTTTTAAGAAAATGAAGGTCAACTCAGGTATTGAGTTCGACCTTCTTTTTTTATAAAAATCTTCGACAAGTTTATCTGGATAGTTGACATTTTGTAGCTTGAAAAATTATAGGGTAATGGAGAGAAATTACGGGGTAACGGGAAGTTACCCCGTAATAGGCCACTTTTCCCCGTTACGGGGAAAATTAAAGATCAACTGCTTTTGTGGCTTTGATAAACTTATTTATAACAATACTTTTACAAACCTCAAAACTCCAGTCCCATTCTAAATCTTATGCCCAAGCCACTCACTCCAAATAGTTGGGGAATCTGCGGATTGTCCAAATAATTAAATCGCTGAACCAGATCGAAGGTAAAAATCTTAAATATATTTGAAATGCCTACGCTGCCTTCCATGTAGGGTTTTTCGGAAAGACTGAAAGTAGAGGGATTACCATCTGCGTCGGTCGGAAATTGGACTAAGTTGGGATTCAAATTGGGATTATTCTTATCAGTTACATTGCCGTATAACAATTTAAATGTAAACACTTCTCGCCATTTTAATTTTCTTAAAAAAGGAATCTTGTTGAGCAAGTATCCATTCATAAAGTACAAGGCATTCACGCTGACGTACTGATCGCTGACAAATTCTAAAAAATTCATCAAGTTGTAAGAAAAGGTTTGGTAAGAGTAAGTTTGGTTGGCCCTCGGCAGAAACATAAGATTAAATGGAACTTCGCCAAACATCTTTCCACCTTCCAAATACAAATGAGCAATACCCAAAAAGGAGAAGCTAAATCTCTTGAAAATATTTAGTGTGACGCGATGATAATCGTAGTCACTATTGAATAATTCAGGGATGCCGTATTGATAATTCAGCGTGAGAATTGGATAGCGATTGAACAGCGGCGTACGGTAAGTCCGACCTTGCAAAAACTCTTCATTGGGTGCCCACCTGATGCGTAGCCCTACCTCCGTAATATCAATTTCGGAGAGCGATTGTTGGATTTCATTTTCTTTGAATAAAAAGGATAATGTACCGATGGGGCGTTCGCGTCTTTGCTCAAATGTGAAGTGGTACGTCCAATTTTTACTCGTCTCCTTTAGATATTCCAATCTATTGGTAGTGAAAAAAATCATCTTATCCGCAATCCCCCTTTTGAAGGAAAGTAGAAAATTATCCTCATTGATGAAGTCCAAGCGTTGCCCCGGAAAGTTAGTATCGTGTTGGTGGGTGAATGAAACGAAGTGTTGGGGATTTTCAAAAAAGTCATTTTGAAAAGAATACAACACCGAACTCGAATACTTCCATTTTTGATCGCCGAGGGCGTAGAGCAGTTGTCCACGGAGTCTTAGCTTTTTGGAAAATTTTAGATTAGTCTCTCCCCCGAATCTAAACCGATTGCCCTCCACATCATTAAAACTGTAAAAACCATTGGTGGGGCCAATGTCTATTTTTCCTACTGGAATAAAACCCGTAGAAATAAAATTGATGACATTGAGCGTGGTCTTGAAAGCGGGAATTGTTTGGAGGGTATCTACCAACTCATAGACCGTTGATTCGGATTTGGATAAAGCTACGGGGCGGTTTTTCTCCCAGTAATTTTCGTCTTTTTCAAACAAACCATCCACATCTATTTTTTTCTCTACGCTTTTCCATACCGATGGATCGGGTGCTTGATTGAACACGTAATCATCGTACACACTCGTTTTCCGACCAAAAAACCCAACGCCTCTTTTGGACAGTTGAAAATCAAGCAGCAACTCATCTTTCGATAGTATCCAATGCTTGCCCGATTGTGTGAACTCCTGCGCAACTCTCATGTCGCTGACCCAGTTCAAATTGATTTGCTCGGTGATGCCCATATCCACTTTCAGAACAGTATAATTGGAGTCGAGGGAGACAAACAGATTTCCTTTGAATCCAAAGTTCTGTTTGTTAGCGGGTTGGAAAGCTAGATCAATACATCTAATGTCATTGACCTCCGTGGTGTCGTTGATGTAAAAATGATAGAAAAAAGGAGCGATAGTCGAAAGTGGACTGACGAAGGCAACACCGACTACCTCAATGTTATTTTTGTAAATATCCACATCCTGATACATCATGTTCATGAGTTGCGCCATTGTTTCATCGTTTACTAATTTTTTAAAATTAGAAACCTTGGCGGCATCTCGATATTCCTTTTTCTCTCTCGGTTTTTTCCGATAGTACACCCGAGAATTTTCTTCCTGCATGTAGATCGGGAGGTAGGGTTTGCCGTTGATTTTTGAAGTATCTACATTTTCAAAAATAAACTGAAAGTTTTTGAACGCCCTCCTGTTGCGAAACTTATCGGTGATGTTATTGAGGTCTAGTTCAATTTTATCATACTGCTTGTATTCATAAAAATCCTGTGTCTCCAGCCGATTTTTATCTTTATTTTGGATGGCTCTCTTGACGAAGGCAACTGCGGGATTTCCCTTTCTTCGGTATCTTTTCTTTTTGGCTTTGATGGTGATTTCTCCGAGTTGGGTAGCCGCTGATTTTAATTCAAAGTTGATGGTTTGTTTTTTTCCTAACACAATACTTACAGTATCGGATTCGTAGCCAAGGTAGGACGCTACGATTTTATCGCTCACCCATTGGGACTCTATTTCGTAAAATCCATCAAAATCAGTAGAGGTCCCAACAGTAGTTCCCACAAAACTGATATTGACAAAAGGAAGCAGTTCTTTGGTATCTGCATCAACTACTTTTCCCTTCACCCGGGTTATTTTTTGGGCATGGGTAGCTATGCCGCTCACGAGCAGTAAAAAACAAAGAGAAATGATCAACTTTGATTTTTCCAAAAATAATTGCATTCGATGTGTGGTATTCTTATTCTAAAATTTGGTGAGCGGATTTTTTGATTCAACTGAAGAGTAGGTCTAAATGACTTCAAAGCTACTCGTGATCTCGGCAGCTTTTTCCAACATTTTGGATACCGAACAATATTTTTCCAAAGATAGCGCAACTGCTTGTTCGGCTTTTTTTGTTTTCACTTTTCCGTATATTTTATAGTGCAGGTGTATTTTGGTAAATACTCTGGGGATTTCTTCCCTTCTAGTTGCGTCCACTTCTACTTTAATGTCGGTAACTTCTTGGCGCATTTTTTCCAAAATCATCACAATATCTATGGTGCTACATCCCGCTATCGCCATCAATACCGTTTGCATGGGGCCGGCAGCGGTATCGTCTCCGCTGAGATTGACAGTGTGCCCCGCTTCGTTTTTTGCTACGTAGTGTTGAAGGGTATCAGAGGTCTCTAATGTTATTTTCACTTTTTGAATTTTGAATTTTCTTGAGATAGATTTCCCAAAAGCAAATTTAAATGATCTAGCCCCAACTCGTTCATTTTATCTATATTTTCTAATGGAATTTGTGCAGTATTAGCATGGTTTTGTATCGCCGTTGCGACACTATCTTCTCTTAGTAGGTGTAGCATGGGAAATGGAGATCGCGCCACAAAATTGGAAGGATCATCTTTTGGCTCGCCCGCAAATTGATAGTTAGGATGAAAGGAGGCGATCTGAATTTCTCCTTCCAAATTCATTTCTTGTAACAATTCATTTGCGGTGTGTACAAAATCATTATAATCTAAAAAATCGTTCAGCACGTGGGGATGAATGATGAAAGCTGTTTCGACTTCATCGGTAGTTGTTCGGTGAAGTAGTAGTAGTTCACGGTGTAGGGTTGTGAGTAATTGTTCTTCACTTGTGGTAATTTCTAGGCAGTACCTGATTTTTTCTTTTCGAAACGGAAAGGCAGCAAAGGGGCAGAGGTTGTGCTTGATGACAAATTTTTCAATCCATGATTTGGTGGTTTGGATGTGGTGCATGGTTGGTGATGTAGTTGGACGATCTTTTTTTAAACCATCGGGGACGCTGGAAGCGACCCCGATGGAGGATTATTTTACTTCTACTCGGATTCCTTCGGAGTGGCTGGTGAACTCGGGGGCATACATACTTTGAATCGTGGTGATGCCATTCGAAAAATTCCCCCGATGATTGACAACTAAGGGATACTCAAAAACGAACGTTCCCTTGGGGAGGTAAGTGATGAAAAAATTGGTACTAGCATCTTTGGTACTTTCGTAATAGCCCAATCCGCCTTGCCATTTGTACTGACTCAAAACATTGAGCGGCTCAAAACCAGAAGCCCGCATATCCTTCATGTGGATATATTCCATCGGACGATCTACTCGCAGTTCGATTCGCACTTGTACCTTATCCCCAGGATTTAAGGCAGCCCCCGCCCGAAGTTCGGTCATCACGGGCCCCCGATCGGAGTTTTCCATTTTGAATAATTTTTTATTGAGCTTCAGGGGCGTATCTTCGAATTGGGTGATCTTATCCAAGTCCTCAAAATACTGCCAGTACAAACCTCCCCACGCTACGACTGCGTTGGGGTTTTCGACTTTTACTTCCGCCATAGCGGTATTGATAGCTTCACCACTCCATTTGGTTTTGAAGTAGCCTGTCCCCGCTTCGGTATCCAATGTTGATTGATCTATCTTTTGATTACCGAGGGTAATTTGTAAGGGCTGATCTTCCAGCAACCAATTAGCCCCTCTTTTTAATAAGGCATAAACGGCGGCGGCAGTCGCTTTGGTGGTTTTCCAATGGGTAGTTTGTTTGTTTTTCAGCAACCAAACTTTGAGGTCGTCCACCGCTTGAGCGTCGTTAGCTACTTCGTCGAACACCTCAATCATCAGGGCGTGGGTCTCAATGGGTAGTTGATACCAGAAGTACCCTCGATCATATTTCCAGTACATGCCCATCTCGTCGTTTTGGAGTGCACGCTCTTTGAAGGATTTAATCATATTGGCAGTAAAGGTTCTTTTGCCCGCTCGGTGAAAGGCCAGCGCAATCATACCTTGCTCGTACATGCCTTGGTTGAGCCAATATTTTTCGGCTTGCCCTTCGTAATATTCCTTCGCTTTTTGGGTAGGTGCTGCAACGGACTGCCCCCGAAAGAAAGAACGCGCGTAGAGATAGTGAATCGCTAGACTATTCAAATTATCGTCCGTCAATTTTGCCTTACCCTCCGCTACCCTACTGAGGAGTTCGTTGTATTGATCCAAAATTCTTGCGTCAATAAACTGAATCGCTCGATTCAACATTTGGGTAATCTTCGGATCACTTTGCAGATTATTGATCCCCAGGGCGTTCAGGTGTCCCATTCCTTCCACAATGTACTGGGTGATGTACCAACTGTCTCTTCCGCCTGAAAACCAAGAAAAACCACCATTGTTAAGTTGGCGTTCCGAAATTTTTAGGATGGCATCCGCTTGCTCTTGACTCATTCGATTGAGGTCAAAAAGCAATCCTATATTTTTCTTTTGTTGTTCTTCGCTTTGCGCTGCCAGCACCCAAGGCGTTTCTTCCAGTAGGGCAGATTTTAGTTCCTGATTTTTACTCAAATTACTAAGCATGGCGTCCGTATTTTTCCATTGGTCAAAAATACGTTTCACTTTAGGATGCGAGTTGGCAACGTTGGTAGCTAGGCTGTTAGCGTAGTAGCGATTGAATATTTGTTCGGTACATTGGTAGGGATATTCCATCAGGTAAGGCAGCGCCTGAACGGCATACCAAGCTGGATTAGAAGTGAACTCTAGCGTCATCTCGTGGTGTTGCAGTGTGCTGGAAGTCGCATTTTTCAATCGCTCAAAAGTAAATGTTTTAACACTATTCCCACGTACGGGGAGTGGCATAGTTTCCGTCACTAACATCCGATTGGTGATCACGGGCAAACTACTTTCCTCGCCGTCCGAAAAATCACCTGCTTGCGCTACTACTCGGTGCGTGATTGCCATAACCTCACCAAGGGGAATTTTTAAATCCCAGTACAAAGGGGCAGACTGTCCTGCTCCAACTTTAAATGGAAGCGTAGTACTTTTTTTGTTTGCGAAAAGATTAATCGGCTCATTCGTCAGAGCATCAAAGAGTTCTAACTTCGCCGTACCGCTGAGTTCTTTTTCGGTCAGATTACTCACCTTTGCGGAATATTGAATCTTGTCACCTTCTCGCATAAATCGAGGCGCATTGGGCATGACCATCAATTCTTTTTGCGTGATAATTTCTTTTTGGGTAAAACCAAATCTTAAATCCTTCGTCAACGCCATTCCCAAAAATTTCCATTGCGTCAAGGCTTCGTTCATGGTAAATTTGACAATCACATCCCCATTTTTATCCGTCATTAATTCGGGTAGAAAAAAAACGGTTTCGTCGAGATTAGTTCTGACTTTGATATTGGATAAGTCAGCTTCAACCTTATCTTCTTCAAATTTTTCGTTTGACCCTACGTCTTTGTAATTCTTTGATTCTCTATTTGGTAAATTTCTTATTTGGTCGGAAGTAACAGTACCTCCCGTAGAGGTTTCATCCTGCATCATTTCGGGAGCAGAAAGGGTAAGCGGCGCATTTCCGAATGAGGCAGTAGCCCTTGCAGCCTTCGACATTATACCGTAGGCATAGCTTCCGTACTGCCCAAACCCAAACCAATTCAACTCCCGATAATATCTGTTGGTCCCCTTGGCCCGCACCTGCCAATCTTTGGCTGCTAGTGAAGATCTCGTAATAGTGAAGTTATTACTGCGCAGGCTTTTCCCAACATAGTTCGTGGGGTACACATTCATCCCCCAGTTGTTGGGAGCAAATTCATCCAAGGAAGCGTCGTACATCGAAGCTAACATTTCACTTACGACCTTTTCTTTTTTACTTCCAGAAATCCTGATACGCCATTCCTCCTCTTGCCCCGGCTTGAGTTTATCTCTAAAAGTAGAGTATTCAAATTGGAGGTCTTTATTTGTCCACGGCACTTGAACCGTCTCGGTGCGATAGTAGTCCCGATTGTTTTTTACAAACGAAAAATGATACCCTAAGTTACCCCGATGCTTTTCTTCTATCCGTTTTCTAAAATTCTCTAATTTACTGATATTCAACCACTTACGATCAATTATTTCATTATCAAACTCTACTTCGTGTAGCACTTTCAGATCAGTGTACGCCGATGCCAAAAAGTATTGTGCTACTTCGCCCGGCTCATATTTTGCCTTTTCGTTAGATGCCATGATCTTAATTTCACTCGGTATTTTTTTTCCTTTCACATCATAAATCGTAAAGTATTTTTTTAGCTCTATCCGCTCGCCGTACCGATCTTGCGTGTTCAATGTCAAGACGTAGCTGCCTACCTCGTAGCTAGCATTTCCGATGACCATTTGTGCATTGCGAGAGACATCGAATCTCGTTTTCATCACTTCCTCACCTACCTCCCAGTTGGGAAGCAAATTTTCTTCGTGATAAATATCGTGCGGAAAATCTCGATCAAACTCCGCCTTGGTCATCACAAATTGATCTGGTTTATTCCAATATTTATTTCTAAATATTTTGTTGGGAGATTTTAATTGATGGACAGTAATGTTTCCTTGCGCGTTGGCAAATTCACCGTTGAGATTGTTGGAAGAAATTTCGAATGCCTTATCACTAAAATCACTCAAACCCATTTGGTTGGGAATTTCGATATTGACTGCCAAGGCAATGTACCCGACTTTGACGTAAGTTTCGCCCGACCGAGTTTCTCCCGTTATGTCTATCACATCGGCGTAAACTGAATAATCAAATTGGGGCTTATCTTTCGCAGCGGCAGACTTATCGGGTATAGCCGTAAAACTGATTTTAAACTTCCCCTCGGCATCCGTGGTAGCTTCACCGTTAGTGATTTCCATAGACTCAGTAGGAGGATACCATCCCCACCCTCGCCAGTAAGGATACCTCGTTGCTCTCACCACTCGGTAGCGCACCTTCGCACCGTCCACATTATTTCCAGCAAAGGCTTTAGCATGACCGGTCACCGTCACTTCGTCTCCAATTTTATAGCTCACTTTCACGGGTTCAAAATTCACTTCAAACTTAGGTCGCTTGTATTCTTCCACCCTGAAATATTTCGCACCGCTGATACTTGAATAAATCTGCATTCCTCCCAAAAGCCCGCCTTTCGGTGCTCTAAAACTTCCGTTGAATGTTCCAAACTCATTAGTTGTAAATGTCTTGTTTTCTATTTCTTGGTGATTAACATCTTTAAAAGTGACGACTACTTTTTGGTTAGCTGCCACGGTGGGTATTCGGTCTTTATCGAAGTTGAGCACGACACCTTTAAAGTAAATAGTCTGACCGGGCCGATAGATGGCTCGATCCAAGAAAAAATTAGTTTGGGAAAAAGGGCTTGGCTCTCGCCCAGAGCTATAATTCGAATAATAATCATCGAGATTCAGCATATCATCACCTAGCTTCCACCTGACTTGAAAATTATTTCCATTTCCGATGCCTGGCTGGAGATAACCATCTTGATCGGTATAGCCCTCTCCCCTACTCAGATAGTCATATTTGCGGGTGGAGGAATTATATTCTCGTACGTAAAAACTCCCTTTAGCATTTTCCAATGGCTCACCTGATTCCCGATTGACTACAAAAAATTCCGTCAATCCCTTTTTATTTCTTCGGGTCAAATAGCTAATATTGGATACGTGGGTAAATAGATAGGCTACCGCACTTTTTTCATTTGTAAATTTATTGTTATCAGATATTAACAGGGCGTACATGCCGATTGGTAATCCCTCCACTTTCATCTCCACCCGATGCTCTCGGTAGTCGCCCACCTGTGGTAAATCTAGTGTCCATTCCTTAACTTGGGGTAAAGTATTTAAAACCTGAGCGGTCTCGATACCTACACGTTTATCCTGCAAACTGCGTCTGTCTTTCTCCGATAGGCGTACTACTTTGGCAAAAATCTTTTTGACGTTGCGATAGCGAACCGAAGCCAACAAAGGTCGGTCGGGCAGGTTGACCTGTTCCATTTCTACCCCAAGATTTTTTTGCAGCATCTGGGATTGGAGGACACCACACATTCTAGCGCCGTAAGTATCAGGTGCGCGGCGTTGCGCTTTTTCACAAATCTCGTAGGCTTTTTTCCAATCGAATTTTCCTTGGTCAGTAGGGTTAGGCTGATACCTATTGCCTTGATCGTGATAGTATCGAGCTATCCAGTAGAGGACTTCCGTAGAGGCAGCCGACGTTGCGTACCTTTTTTCTAAATTTTCTAAGGCGGTGAGGTATAACTCCTCCTTGTTTTCCATCACACCATTTTCTCTCACAAATCGAAGCCGCTTCAAATCCACGTCAATTAGGGCATCGAGCCGATTATCTTCAAGATGATGACTAATGACCGCTTGAAATAATTTGATCGTTTGGAATTTGGTGGACGATGAATCCTGAGCCGTAAAATTATATTTGGAAAAAGCCGCCGCGGGTGCAAACGCCTCCGTTTGTTCGATGTAGAATTTGTAAGCAGGTTCGGTTAAAAATCCCCGTTCATTTCTCAAAAAATCCAACGCACGGTGGGCTAAAAAATCGTAGAGTGTGGGGCGCAATTGATCGGTATCCTTTTCCTCGGTTAGGATCAATTGCCAATCTTTGATGTTGACTTTTTTGAGCGAAGGATCGTTGATGGAAGCTAGGAAAAAGGCTTGGCTCTTTTCGGAAAGTTGCCCGATGGTCCAAGTCCGAATATCGTCCGTTTTGAAATCAGGCGTTTCCGTTCGGCGATTGATGCGGTAGTAATTTCGATTAAGGTAGGAAGCATATTGCTCCCCCAGCATGGACTTTAACAATGCTTTTACGGGCATTTTTGCTTTTCGCTCCTCGGACTCCAACCAACCTAATGCTTTCACAAATCCATCCTCCTCCAACTGTACCATGTATTTTCCTTTGTACATTAAGCACTTAGCGAGTTGGGGTTGATTATTTTGGGTACGTACTTTTTGGTAGAGATCATCTACTTTTTCGAGTGCAGATTGGGGTAGGCCTTGTCTTTCGAGGGAGTCAATAATTTTCCACTCGGCTGCGTATTTATCATTCATGCTGTCAGCGGGTTGTTGGTTTTTCTTATTGCAAAAACTGAATAGTGCAACAAATAAGAAACTGGAGAGTAAATAAAATAGTAGTTTTTTCATTTTAATATTTTTATGAATTTTTTGATGAGCAGGCAGGAATCAAGATGTTCTAAAAATCACTTCTTGCGTTGAGTTAAAAAATATCAAATGTGTATGAGTTTGATTTCAAATAAATTACAAATGATATTTTTTAGAAAATTAAACACATCCTTACGATTGCTGTCCACTCGTCAAAAACTCTAGAATTTAAGTTTTCTGATAAATATTTCATTTGGCAAAAGCAGACTACGTTGAAAGTTTGTAAAAACCATAGATCAAATTAGCCAACTCTTCTTAGGTCATCGTCGCACTTCTCATTGCTTTTCTCTTTTCTCCTCCCTTCCCTTTTCGTGCTTCCCATTTCCCAAAATAGGATTTTCACCATTAAATCGTCCGATTTTATAAAATTATTTTGTCAAAACCAAAGACGATGAATGACTACTTGATTGGTGGGAAGAGCGATACCGCTTAACAAAACATTAACGGGAAAGATTTTTTTATAAAATTTCTAGGAAATGTATTACTCAAAGTATGAAGGTATATCCCCCTAAGGGATGAAAAGATTATAGATCATCCAATTTGACCTTTGCCTGTTATACCTACCGACGGGCTAGTAGGCAGGTGTCGTCCCTCTGGGACTTTGACGACTTGTAAATAT
>JBCCJE010000090.1:0-11065 GCA_039027925.1 Bacteroidota bacterium | reverse complement strand
CTGGAAAATATACCTACAAGGAAGTGATGGTTCACAAAGACAAGGTGAAAGAATTTTTTGCTAAAAAATAAACTGAACACCAACCATGTACATCGGTTCGAAAAAAAGGCTTTTCTTCGTTATTTGAGGAAAGCCTTTTTTTGTAGGGAAGAGTGAAAAGAGATGAGTGATGAGAGATGTTGCTCAACTTTGGATTTCGGGGCAGGCGTCATTCATAATTCATAATCCTAAATTCATAATTCTTAATCCATAATCCTAAATTCATAATTCAAAAAATGAGCTTTTTTAAAAAATTATTTGGTGGAAAAAAGACGGAGGAAGAGAAGAAAGAGCAACTCAACAAAGGGTTGGAAAAAACGAAAATTGGTTTTTTTGATAAAATAAAAAAAGCAGTAGCAGGTAAGTCAACTGTTGACGTAGAGGTATTGGATGAGTTAGAGCAAATTCTGATTACTTCTGATGTGGGCTTGGATACCACCGTCAAGATCATTGAAAGAATAGAAGCTAGGGTGGCTAAGGATAAATACGTGAATACTGCGGAACTCAACGAAATTCTTAGGGATGAAATCGTTCAGTTACTTGGCGAAACCAATACCGAGCAGCTAGAAGACTTCTCCACGCCCGCTGGAAAAAAACCTTACGTACTGATGGTAGTAGGGGTCAATGGTGTGGGTAAAACAACTACTATTGGTAAGCTCGCCAATGCCTACACCCAAAGAGGCATGAAAGTAGTGATCGGTGCGGGGGATACATTTCGGGCAGCAGCGGTGGATCAATTGGAAATTTGGAGTAAGCGTGTAGGATGTGATTTTTACGCCAAAGGCATGAATACCGACCCCGCTGCGGTAGCCTACGAGACAGTACAACACGCCATCAACCACGACTGCGATGTTGCAATCATTGATACGGCGGGAAGGCTGCATACCAAACTAAACCTGATGCGGGAGTTGACAAAAATCAAAAACTCAGCGAACAAAAAAATGGAAGGAGCACCACACGATGTCATGCTGGTTTTAGATGCCACTACTGGACAAAACGCCATTGAGCAGTGTCGCCAATTCACGGCAGCTACGGATGTCTCCTGTTTGGCGTTGACAAAATTGGATGGAACGGCAAAAGGTGGTGTGGCAATCGGTATTTCTGATCAATTTCAAATTCCCATTAAATTTATTGGTATCGGAGAAGGCATTGATGATTTGGCTATTTTTGATAAAAGAAAATTTGTGGAGTCTTTCTTTGAGAAGTGATGAGAAGGTGGAGTGATTGCCTGTCGAAATGTCCTATCCAAAGGAGCATAAGGCATTTGTCCCACCAATTAAAAATTAATATTTAGCAACGCTCCATTCTAAAATGTGCCGTCCCTCTGGGACTTTGACGAGTTGTAAATAGATTGTTATATTCTACCAAGGTGTCGCACCTCTGGTGCTTTTTCAGGTAGTCCCAAAACCTTGGTAGTCCCATAATTCCCAAGGACGACACTTGTCTACTGGTAGGTAGGTGCTATACTTCTGATGCTTTTTCGGGTAGTCTCAAAACCTCGGTAGAATATAACTTCTCTACTCTCGCATCCCGCTTCTCACCGAATAACCGTAACATTTCCCTTCATTAGATATTCCTCGCCCCCAAAACATTTGACGGAGACGTAATATCCGAATACGTCGGGGTTTACGTATTTCCCATCAATTTTTCCATCCCAACCTACGTTGAGGTCTTTGGTTTCGAAAACTTTTTCGCCCCAGCGATTGAATATTACAAAGTGTACTTCCTCGATGTACCTTCCTCGTACGTACAGGATGTCATTTAAATTATCTTCGTTGGGCGTGAATCCTTTGGGAACAAACACGTAGGGTTCTCGACACAAAGATTCGTCGAATACAAAAATGGAGATGCTGTCCTGGTAAGTACAACCATTCACCTCATCGAAAATTTCTACGGTGTAGGTGGTTGTTGCTTCGGCCGTAACAATAGGATTGTGGACGTCACAGCTAACAAGACTTTCACAGGGCGTCCACGTATAAGTCCAATCGGGATTTTCGGTAGTTGATATTTGTACCAAATCTCCCGTATTTACAGAATCTCGATCTAGCGTCAACTCTACTTCCAAGGCTAAATCCACCACGTTGACTTGGACGGAATCTTCTAGCGTACAACCAAATTGATTTTCAATCAAGAGCTCGTAAGTGGTCGTCTCCATAGGATTAAGCAACGGCGTGGAAGTATTATTTCCCATAATAATTCCATCTTGGGGCAACCACGTGTACTCCAACTCTACGCCTACTGATAAAGGATTGAGTACTACTTCCAACTCCACGGAGTCCCCGAAACAAATGGTCGTCTCTTCGTCCACGTCCGCAAGGATGACGTAACTCGCCACTTCAATACTATCTGTCAAAGAGCATCCAATGCTATCCGTTGCTTGTAGATAAAATGTAGCCACGTTGTTAGGTTCGGCAATGACGACGGAAGAGTCGCTTAGGATGTTTTGAAAATTGGCTTGATCCGACCAGATAAAGTTTACAGCATTGTCGCTTTGTGCTACTAGCTCAATGGAGGGATCGCAAATGATGGTGTCGTTCGGATAATTCCAATTGAGTTCGAGCGGCTGGTCGGGAAGCAAGATTTCAACGGTTCTCACTTCGTTGCAAGCCACATCGTTAGGGCTAGTGATCGTTACGGTGTATTCGGTAGAGGTCGTTGGACTGGCCAGCGGATTATAGACATTCGCCGAATCCAAATTGCTTGATGGACTCCACGTATAGAATAAATCGGGATTTCCATTAGGATTTAAAAAGACAGAACCAAGCGAACACAGCGTAATCGAGTCCTCCAAAAAATCAATTTCAATAATATCAAAAATCACCTCGTTAGTGATAGAATCAATACAGCCATCGGTGGAAGTCACGATGAGTTGAACATCTAGGGTATCTGATGCGGGGAAAGTAAAGGTAGGATTTTGAGTATCATCGGAATCCCCATTTTCTACATTCCAAGTCCAATCATTGATATTGCCCGAATACGACGAAGTATCCGAAAATACTAAAACCGCACTATCAGCGCAGTTGGTCAGTTCCCATTCAAATCCAGCCATCAAGGGCTGCGTTGGTACGTTCAAACTGACCGTCCTTTCTTCCACACATCCCGTTGAATTATTAGAAATCGTCACGGTGTAAATGGTGGAGGAATCTGGCGTAGCAAATGGATTGGCAGCAGATACATTTCCGTTTAGCCCCGTTTCGGGAGTCCATTCGTAAGCGTAACTAGGATTACTATTTGGATTGAGAAAAACGCCATTACCGTTGCAAGTAGCCAACTCGGTAGGAATATTGACATCCGTCATTACGCTGATGTCAAAAGCCGTATTGATGGTATCCTGACATCCGTGCGCCGTATTGATGATGAGTTGAGCATCAACTGGTTGGCTGTCCTCAAAAACAAAAATGGGATCCTGCGCTTGGGAAGTTTGACCATTGACCCACCAGTCCCATTCAATAATATTTCCAGAGAAAACGGAGGCATCCAAAAACTGAATCGTTGCGCTATCAATACAAGTCAAATATTCAAAATCAAAATCAGCCGTCAACGGAATATCGGGTACTAGAATTTCTACCTGCCGCGTCAGGATGCAATTTCCAAAGGTGACGGTGACAAAATAATTAGTCGTTTGCATCAACCCCGTGACGGTGGGGCTAGCCACGTCTGTTCCGCTCAATCCTGCGGACGGCGCCCATTCGTAGGTGTAGTTGGGATTTCCGCTGGGATTCAAAACTACCCCGCCATTATTACAGTAAATGACTGATCCCGAAATATTGATATCAATCAGATTGACTTCCACCATTTCGCTGTACACCGCAGTACATCCGTCCGTGGTGGTCACTACCAGTTCTGCTAGGATGGTGTCACTTTGGTTGAGGATAATGATGGGGTCTTGCAGGTCAGATACAAAAGTATTATTGCCCGTAAAAGTCCATTGCCAACTCTCAATGGTATTGTTCGGCATAGAGGTTTGATCGGTAAATTCAATGACTGCATTGTCTGTACAATCATCAAAAGTGTAGGTGAAATCTGCCGCCAAAGCCGCCGTAGGTACGATGACTTCCACCGTTCGGGTCAGTTCACAAGGCCCATCAGAAACAGTCACCGAGTAGGTCGTAGTGGTCGTAGGATTAGCGATAGGATTAGGCGCAGTTGCATCACTTAGCCCCGCCGTAGGAGACCATTCGTAGGTGTAAGAGGTATTGCCTCCTACGTTCAACTCCACGCCGTTCATACCACAATTCACCACCGACGTAGGAATATTGATATCAATCAAGCTAACGTCAATGGTCTGTGTAACAATATCCACACATCCATCGCTAGTCTCCACTTCCAAGGTGACGACCAAGGCTTGGCTAGCATCTAAAGTTATACTGGGGTTGGGTAAATCAGACATCTCGCCATTGCTAAAAGTCCAATTCCACGCTACGATATTTCCGGGGGCGTAAAGCGATTCATCCGTAAAATCTATGACCGCAATGTCGGTACAATCATCAATAGCAAAAGAAAAATCGGGAACTAGAGGTTGATCGGGAACAACTACTTGGATGGCTTGAATAATTGCACAATCTCCATCACTCACCACCACCGTGTAGGTCGTGGTGCTTAGGGGAAATACCACGGGGCTAGGAACATCATCGTCTGTGAGTCCCGAACTCGGAGACCATTGGTAATCGTGGTCGGGATTGCCGTTCAGGTTGAGTTGGACAGGACTTCCATCACATAAAATAAGCTGACTCGGAATGTCGGTTTCAATCAAATTCACCACAATCTCTTGAGTCGTTTGGGCTTCACAACCATCGGAAGTGACAACTTCTAGCGTGGCTACTAGGGTCGTATTTGCGGTTACGGTCAAAGTTGGATTTTGCAAATCAGAAGTGCTGCCATTGCTAAATGTCCAATTCCATTCGGTAATATTGTTAAAACTATATTGGCTTTCGTCTTCCAACTGAATCGTAGCTTCGTCAATACATCCACTTACCTCAAACGAAAAATCTGCGGTCAATGGAATATCAGGAACAATAACCGTAACACAACTCACATCACTACAATCTCCATTGGTCACCGTCACACAATACTCGGTGGTCTGTACGGGATTTGCAATCGGGTTGGGGGCTTCCTCGTCATTTAGTGCCGTGGAGGGAGACCATTCGTAGGTGTAGTTGGGATTGGCGTTTGGATTAAGATTGACTGGAACGCCAGAGCATTTGATAATTTCTGACTGCGGCAACTCAAATTCAAAAGTAGCTACCACTATCGTATCCGTCAAAAATGCGGTACATCCTTCCACGGTTTGTACTTGGAGTTGGACGATTAGATCGCTTCCCGCTATGGCCTCTACGATGACGTTTGGATCGTTGGAGGTAGTGCCGTTGGAAAATTGCCAAAACCAATTATTAATCTGGGCAGTAGGGGTGGAGGTGTCCAGGAAGGCGAGTTCGACTTCATCGTTGTTACAACTGACGATGGTATATTCGTAAGCAGCCAGCACGGGTTCATCGGGCACGATCACTTCTACGGTTTTTTCAATCACACATTTCCCCGTAGAATCTGTAATAATTACCGCAAAGGTAGTGGTCACGGGAGGACTAGCCTCGGGGGTTGGACTCGTGGGATCATCAAGAAAACTCGCAGGCGACCATTCATAATTCAAATCTGGATTACCCAATGGATTAAGGGTGACGGAATTGCCATCACAAATGGTAACTTGTTCTGCAAATGTTCCAATGTCCGTCGGCGCAAACGCAATCGTTTCGTTCAGCGTATCCACGCAGCCTTGATTAGTGAGGACGACCAACTGAATATCAACCGACTGCGCCGTGCCCAATTCCAAAATTGGATTTTGCTCCACAACGGGTGGAAGGTTTCCGAAAGTCCATGTCCACGAAATCACGTTCCCTTGGAGTGCCGTTGATTGATCTTCGAATTGTACGGATAAGTCATTTTCGCAGTCAACGTATGTCCAATCAAAGTCAGCCGTAACGATGCCGCTCCCAATATTTACTTCAAAAATTTCCGTAGGAAGCGAGCAAGGCAGACCTTCCGTAGGCACTAGGAGTACATTGTAAATTCCAGTCGTCGGAAATTCGTAGAGCACGCTCGTCCCCGTAAGCGTATCATTTCCGGAGGGCAATTCAATGATCCATTGATAGTACGCAGCGTTCGGGCTAGGATTATCCAAAAATGCAACTGTATTGTTACAATCTTGCGTAATTTGAATTTCGGGTGTGATGTTGCCATCAATCACGGTCAGGAAAACGGAATCCAGATAGGTACATCCGAATTGATTTTCCCCCTGAAAATAAATTAGTGTTTCCCCTACTTGGGTAGGAATAATTTCTAAAACAGCCTCCGTAGAAAGTACACTTCCTACCGTACTGAACCAAGTATAAAATAAATCGTCGTTAGCATCTAGGTTAGTTGCCACAAATTGAGCAGTATCCCCCAAACATACCACTTGATTATTGTCGAGGGCTACATTGACTGATTGATCTTGGATGGTGATGCTATCGGTAGCAGCGCAAGCTCCTCCGTTAGAAAACTGAACATAAAAAGTATCCTCCGTTGCTGCTCCAACTATCAAACTAGCAGAATCAGAAAGTATATTTGTAAATTCATTGTTATCCGACCACAGCAACTGCCCCTGCGAAATATTGGTCGTAGCTATCAATTCAATTGCTCCACCACAACCATTAGCACCCAAAGCTACCTCCAGTTGAATATTTTCAACTACGCTGACTTGGGTGGCTATTTCCGTTACGCAGCCATTGGTCGTATCCGTTATTTTTAAAATATAAGTAGTCGTATCCTCCGGAAAAGCAAACGGAGAAGCCACGTCGGTATCACTCAGCCCAACAGACGGCGACCATTCGTAGGTGAGCGGAAAAGCCTGCGAGATAGCGGGCACCAACTGCGTGGTATCCCCTGCGCAAATGATAATTTCTTCGGGTAAAATATTGCTAGGGATCAAGTTGATGAGTATGGTTTGTTGCACTTGTTCCGTGCAGCCATTGCTAGAAAAAACATTGAGCAGCACAATCAACTGCTGCGCTGAATCTACTGTAAACATCGGAAATTGTTCGTCGGATACTTGCCCGTCACTCAGTTCCCAGTACCAAGCCACGATGTCATTATTAGGGTCAGTGCTGGTATCCACCAGCAAAATCTGAGCACTATCCGTACAGCCGAGCGTAGAATAATCAAAGCTAGGGATCAAGGTACTTTCGCTCAGTTGAATAATTAAAGATGTCGTATCGGGACAAGCGCCGTTGGGATTGGCGGTGAGCGTTACCTCATAAGTGCCCGTATCCGAAAAAGTATAGGTAGGATTGATCTCCGTAGAGGTAGCTCCTGGGTTGGCGGGATCATTGAATTGCCAGAGCAGTTCGTCAACGTTGAGTGAGGTATTCGTAAATGCTACTTCCAGATTTTCGCATTGTTCGAGAGGTGCGGTAAAACTAGCCTCGATGGGTTCGCAGATACCAACGTTGTACTGAAATTCCCTCCTTGTTTCGGAAATCAAAACCCCGTTGCGATATTCTTCGACGCACATGCCCACCAGAAATAATCCAATCGTATTCGGAATGCCCGTCACTATGCCCGATTGGGGATCAATGGTCAGCGGAACACCTCCCAACAAGTTGTTGAGGCTGTACGGAGGATTTTGTAAAATAACTTCCTCGTAGGGTGGGGGACTAGGTGGCTGCGGGGCAGGGTCGCTGAATGATCCTCCGTCCAAGGGAATACACAATTTGTACACCAGCGAATCACCGTCTTGGTCAAATACGGATTGGTCCACCGCAAAGGGTTCGTTCACACAAATAAACAAAGGAGGCTGCGCATTAAATTCGGGGCTACTGTTGCAAGTCAACAATGCTGCCTCGGAAATACTAGCTACAAACGATGCTCCCGTATCGAACGAACCAATGATATTGGAAATGGTAGAATTTCTACAACACCGCTGATGCACCAAATGGTACCCACCCGCTATCGGCGGTAATGCCAAAGTATCCACGTAAGTCATGGAATGTACACAGATATTATTAGGCGCCGCTAAGCAAGGATCGGAGAGTGCAAGCGCCAAAGTATCTTCTACGGATTGGGGAACGATCAGTTGTCCTCCATTTCCCAAACTTGTCACTAAATTGTTATTGCCATCAAAAATTCCGATGGACACGGTGGGATCAAACGGGATAGTAGAGATGCCCCCACAATCTCGATAGACTGTCAGTTTGATTTCGTAATTAAAATTTCCCAGACATCGGTACGAAAGTTCTCCGCCCACAATGTGGGAAGCAAAGCCACCAAATGGAAGCAGTAAAATCCCCACTAGCGGTAGGAATCGGGCTACGGTAAGTTTTAATTTTTCTGTAAAAAAAAGGTATGATCCAAATGGATAATTCATCTTTCTGTTCTTGAGTTGTAAGCTGCAACGGAACGCTTCCGTTGCCAAATCGGAATTCGGTAAATGAAAGTTCGAGATGATTTAGGAATGAGATATTAATGAATTACACAGTTAGGCAAAATATTTTTTTAATAGGTAAGGCACGAAAAACGGAGTTATGCCAGCGTATAATGAGTATTTTCGGAACGCAGCCTATTGGAAAAAGATAAAGCATAAATGTGTAATTTATTATTAGCTCATTCCTTAGGGGAGTAAACAGCTAAAAAAACGGTTATTTCAAAAATTATTAAACTCTAAGGTTTTGATTTCTATCCTTCTCAATTTGGAGGCTTCGGGGCTGTATAATCCATTGTTCTTTGAAGAAATAATCATGGGGTCGAGGGTCTTAAATTCCAGAACACCTGCATCCACGTAGGGTATTAGTTTTCCCCCAAAAAAGGATTGAAAGTGATTTTTTACACAATCCATTCTTCTGGCCAACAACGCTTTATTTTTTTCCGTGCCCGCAGCCCTCGGCGTAGTGAATGCTTGCAGCCCGATGGTCACTTTGTTGCCTTGCTCCAAATATTTTAAGAGTCTTTCGGAAAACTCTGCTAAGTCCTGATACCCATTTTTTAATTCTTTTTCAAAAAAATCATCCACTTCTTTCAGGACAGCATCTCTTTGTGAGGCAGCAAATCGCCTAGCGTACTGACTTTTGAAGCGATCTTTTTTGCTGTAATATTGCAAAAAAGTTTGTTCGTAATTTCGGTTGGTCGTATTGCTCCAGCTATTGGGATCCGGTTCGTCGTCGTTGAAGTGGAGCCGTGTAGGCAAAAAGCTACTCAACATCGCCTCGGTGACGATCTCCTCTGCGAGTACTTCCTCCACGGGCGAAGTGGGAAATAGATTTTCATCTTTTGACGGACTCATAAAAAACGGTTGGGGTGGCAACTCCGTAGCCCCTAGCAACACTTCTTTATCAATCGAAAACGTATCACTAACGAATCCTTGTTTCGAAAAAACGATTTGGTAATCTACGTGGTCTTTGATTCTGAATTTGAATAAATTTCCACGCTCATTAATTTTGGTAAAATTACGGGCGTCCACTTCGTTGCTTTTTTCTATAAATTTAACCGTAACCCCTTTCAGCGGCTGCAATTCCATATCCAATACCTCTACTTGAAAGACAAGGCTGAAAATATCCAAAGGCAGATTTTCGTCGGCAACATTACCAGCGGTGGAGTTAGCATTAGTAGTGTTGCTTATCGAGGTCTCCTCTCCCTTGCTATTCATATCCGTAATTGTGGTAGCTCTACTACCCTCCGAAGGATTGCCCGACTGGGGTTCATTCGTAGCGGTCGTTACCGTGGAGGTTGGCTCGGTCGGGTTATCGGCATTGGTCGAATTATTTCCACCTCCCAAAACAGTTTCTGGCTCATCGTTCGCCGAATTTTCTGGATAAGATTTCAGGATGACTTTCGGAGCATCACCGTTGGCATCTACGAATCCAGTAGTTTCCTTGGGTTTGTTGAGGGCAACAAATTCTTCGTCCGTGAGTTCTACCCGATCAGGAGTCAGGGCAGCGGTGAAGATGTCGTTGCAGCAAGCCTCCTTGGAGGGATCTAGCTCTAGGGCTTCTTCCCGATTAGAAGAAAAATAAGATTGTGTTCCTTTTTTATTGAGCGAAAAATAAAAATCATTGTAGCTAGAATTTATTGGGTACGTCAGGTGGATCGGCGTTTGCCAACTTCTGCCCGCTCGCTTGGATTTGTAAATATCGTACCCACCCATACCGGGGTAGCCATCCGAACTGTAATAAAGGGTTTGGGAAGGGGAATGAAAAAATGGGGTCACGTCATTTTCTCGGGTATTCAGGAGGGTATGATTGACGGGGCGAGTCATTTTTCCATTGGGAGCAATTGTGCTGTACCAAATATCCAATTTTCCCTTACCGCCCGGCCGATTGGAAACAAAAAACAAAATTTCTCTTTTGTTGATTTTGTCATATCCGATAGTAGGATGAGTAGCCGTAAATCCCGGAAAATTGATAAAGGTAGGTAGCGACTGTTCTGCGCCCCAATCCCCGTAGTAGTTCCTCTCTCGGTAAACAATTTCACATTTAATATTGCCCGCTCTGTCGTATTTACAATTGGTGTAGTAAAGTTTTTTCCCATCAAAACTCAGCGCAGGATTTGCCGCAAAGGTTTTTTTAGTATTAAAATCAAAGCTTTCTACCTCTCCGTTTTTGTTCAGGCGCATCAGCTTGGAGTACAATTGTTGATTTTCATTTTCGTAGCGCATACTAGAAAAATAGACTTCGCCATCTACCTCGATGGCCCCGAATTCGGAGTAGGGCGTATTGACTCCTTTTTTGAGTGGATTAACTTTCACGTTGGCCAAATTAGATCGCATGGCTTTGGCCGCCCACTCGCAGTCCACGATGTCTTTTTCTGCTCTTTTGGAAAATCTAACATTTACCCTTTTGAATTTTTCGAGGTAGGTATTGAACACTTGTAGAGCCTCGTCGTATTTGCCCAAACTCTTTTTCACACTCCCCAACCAGTAAGTAGCCAGCGGAAAATTCAAACTGTCTTTGCTCAGCGTTATTTTGTGGTAGGCGTCTTCTGCCACTCGGTAGGCCTGCAG
>JBCCJE010000089.1:0-11108 GCA_039027925.1 Bacteroidota bacterium | reverse complement strand
GAGATAGAGTGCTTCGCATTTCTTGACATTATTTACACTGCCCATTTCTCCAAAACCGAATACGTTGTCTTTTGCGAAAACGTTGACGGAAGCATCCATCAACAGGCAAGAGCCACCGTAAGTCGCAATCGGATCAAATTTCCAAGAAAATAAAATCGTATTATTCATCACTTCAAACACCGCTTGATCTCGGTTGCTGTGAAAATTGGTTTTACAATAAATTCCCTCGCCCGTATTATTGGAGGGATTATAAATTTTCTTTCCACCAAAAATAGATGGAGGTGCATCTTTTTTTTTGGAGCTAGTTCTTTTTTTACCAACTTCTCAACACCCGCAGCACGTTTTTTTTAATATCAAACAACTTTAAAAAATAGATGGTCACCTTACGTGGAGGTAGGCGATCAACAAAAATCGTCCATCGTTAAGTGGAGTGTCCGTTCACCGTCAATAAATTGCTATGAAATTTAGCTTTCCCTTGCTGTTGTTGATCTTGATTTTTTTTTGGAGTTGTGAAAAAAAAACTCCACCCTTGATGGTTCGCCCGCTCGGTAGAACTACTGCTGATACCGTTCGGACTACCATTTTTCCATTTGATACTCATCCCGCTCTGGGATTTGGTAAAAGATGGTGTTGTAAAAAAATAGAACACGAAATTCCTGATACTACTTTGACGGACAAAATTAGATGGAAAACGGAACGTGGATTTGAACTAGATCCTAATCACACCGTACCTGCTTTTCCTGTAGAAGTGATGTTGCCCGACTCCGTAGTTTTAGGCAATGGCTTTTTTTATTTGCTCACCTTAAAAGCACGAAAGGGGATGACCTTCTCTAGAGTGCATTTGGAAAAATTTGGCAGTCAGCATTTTAAAGTTCAGGTTTTTCAGGAGGAGACTAAAAATTTTTCTAACCCCACAGGCGATCAGGAGGAAGTTTTAAAATCTTTTTACCCACAGGCGGCAGGTACGTTTAAGTTTGATTTTTACTACTACGATTCGCTCATCTGGAGTGAAAAAGTTGTGGTGCATTGATTGGCTACTCGTAGGTCACATTTTGAAATGGTCATAGCTCTTTCAGTTTGTAGAATTATTCATGGCTTTGCCAATTTTTGAGACATCAAAATTCCCCCCAACGGTATCTTCTAAGCATTACTCATTTGTGGTCAGTTTTTACGGAGATTGATCTTATTGCCTTTCGTCAATTTAATAGCAATATTTTACCAACCAGAAATTTTATAACGAAGGGTTTTCTCGTAATTTTAGCAAATTATTCAAAACCATTTTGACAGCACATATTTGTTTTTTAAATCCATGTTATGAAAAAATACTACCATTTACCCAAACCGATTTTGACTTCGTTAAAAGTTTTTACTTTTCTATTGTTAGGCTTTTCTCTCCACGCGCAGATAGAAATAAGTGGAGGAGATCAAAATCCTTGGACTCCCCAAAATTTGATTGAAAATGTTTTTCTGGGCGAAGGCGTCGAAGTTACCAATATCAATTATACTGGTACAGATGGTGCCGTCGGATATTTTCAGAATGGACTGACCGATGTAGGCTTAGAAAGAGGAATCATTATGACTTCTGGATTTGCAGTTGATGGATTAGGGCCTGATGATTCAGGGGGTAGCGGTCAAGATAATAATAGTTCTGCTACGTGTCCCGAGTTAGATCAGATAACTACTTCTCCATTGTTCAATGTGGCTGCTTACGAAATTACCTTTATTCCGGTGAACGATACACTCAGATTCAGATACGTTTTTGCTTCCGAAGAGTACCCCGAATTTGCTTGTTCTGGATTCAATGATGTATTTGGTTTTTTTATCAGTGGGCCAAACCCATCTGGGGGTACTTACGCCAATGAGAACATTGCATTGATTCCTGATCCAACAGATCCTACTGGTCTTACTTTTACTACCAATCCAGTTACCATTAATAATGTAAACGGAAATGGACTTAATCCTGGTTCAGGATGTAACTTTGATTACGGAGAATATTATAATACTAACAACGGAGACAACTTGCAGTACGATGGTTACTTGGATGCTTTTACTGCTCAGGCTGTTGTCATTCCTTGTGAAGAATATACCATTAAGTTGGCAGTAGCTGATGCTGGTGATAGTGCTTACGATACTGCCGTTTTTTTAGAGGCTAAAAGTTTTGGTACTGGAAAACTAGAAGTAACCGCCTCCACGGTACGTTTGGACGGTACGATGGTAGAAGGATGCGCCAACGGGCAATTGTGCTTTGAAATTCCAGGAGTAGCAGAAGCTGATATTCCCATAGATTATAACTTTATCGGATCGGCGATCAATGGAGTTGATTTTGAAAACATTCCTTTAGATTTATTTATTCCAGAGGGTGACAGTATTATTTGTCAAGAAATTATCCCCATCGTGGATGGTATTGCGGAAGGACTTGATTCGCTCGGAATAGATGTTCAGATTGATCCCTGTACGCGGGATACTTTTTGGATTTATATTCAAGATCCTCAAATCAATCCACCTGACTTACCCGCAGATATGACTATCTGCAACGGAGACTCCGTGCTCATTGATTATGATGTTACCTTGGGTATTGATCTTCCTGACCCACCCAATTTCTCATATTCTGGTGCCCCACTTCCCATCGAACCTGTCAATACGGGCATCTTTGCGGATATAGATGTATCGGGCGTTTTTCCCCTAACTTTTCAAGAAGGGGTGTTGAAATCAGTTTGTATTGATAGCCTGACGCACAAGTGGGACGATGATTTAGATATTTTTCTATTTGCTCCTGGCGGTCAGTTTATCGAACTATCTACGGACAACGGCGCAAATGGAGATAATTACATTAGTACTTGTTTTACGCCAACGGCAACCGATACCATCAATGAAGGGCCGGGCGGTTTTGCACCCGCAAGTGCAGCACCATTCACGGGAGAGTTTCAGCCCGAAGGTAGGTTCGATGATCTCTACGGTAGCCCAACCAATGGTACTTGGCAATTATTCGTACTGGACGATGCGGCGGGTTTTTCAGGAGATTTGTGGAGTTGGAGTATCTGCTTTGAGCCGCTGTATCAATTGAGTTATTCGTGGTCACCCGCCGAGGGATTGAGTTGCGCAGATTGTGCTACTCCGATAGCTTCTCCTGATACCACTACGACTTACGTTTTGACGGTGACGGATACCTACGGTTGTTCTTCGCAAGATTCCATTACCATTACTGTGGATGATATCCTGCCTGCGCCTGATGTTTTGTGTGGAAGTATTTCCCCTAATAGTATTACATTCACGTGGAATGACGTGAGTGGAGCTACGGGAGGTTATCAAGTAAATGTGGACGGTCAAGGTTGGATACCTGCCAATGGCACTTTGGAGCATATCGTTACGGGGTTGTCTTTGAACCAAACGGTGACCCTCGAAGTACAAGCGATTGCAGATTGTAACGGAGCGATAGGAACGGTAACTTGTATGACCCCTGACTGCCCCGCTCCAACGGGATCAGTTACCAATATTGTGGATAATACTTGTTTTGGAGATGCGCAGGGGCAAGCTACCGTAGTTGGTTCGGGAGCTAATCCGCCGTTTACTTATTCGATGAACGGAACAATTGATCCCGATGGCATATTTACCAGCTTGGCAGCGGGAACTTATACCGTACAAGTGGTTGATAATGTCAATTGTGGTATAGCGGTTTCGTTTACTATTGGTCAGCCTGATTCTCTAGCTTCCACAGCAGTCGTAGTTGATGATATCAGTTGTAATGGTTTAGCAGACGGAGAAGGGACGGTTACACTTAATGGAGGAACTGGTCCTTATGCCTTTACTTGGAGTACGGGAAGCGCAGATTCTATTGCTACCAATTTGGTTTTAGGTGAAAATTACGTAACCGTAACCGATGGAAATGGCTGTACCGTCATTGATACGATTTCAGTAACTGAACCAGATTTGTTGACTGCATCTATCAGCGCAGATACCATCAATTGTTTCGGAGGTACCGACGGCAACGCAATAGCCACCGCAGCGGGAGGATCGGGAAGCTACACTTATGCGTGGAGTGACGGGCAAGATGATATGGTAGCTAATGGATTGAGCATCGGAACTTACACCGTAACGATCTCTGATACTGGCGGATGTACCGCCACCGAATCTATCACTTTGGTAGAAAATACACCTTTGGATTTGACCGATACGACTTCTACACTTGCTTCTTGCAATGGAGTACAAAACGGAACCGCCACCGTCATTCCTACTGGTGGAGCTGGGGGATATCTTTACGCTTGGCAAGTGATCGGCAACCAAACTACCCAAACGGCAGTAGGACTTACCGTAGGAACTTACACGGTAGAAGTAACCGACCAATTGGGATGTACTGCCACTACGACCGTGACTGTTGGTTCTCCCGATCCGATTATGGCAAGTTTTGACGCTACGCCAGCACTCTGTTTTGATTCCGCCGATGGACAGGTGACAGTTACTGTTTCGGGTGGAACGCCCGATCCTACTCTGCCCGAAGGATATACTTTTGATTGGAGTGTTGCGGGTGGCAACGGAAGTATGCACAGTACACTCCCCGCAGGTACGCACTTCGTAACCATTACGGATGTAAATTTCTGTTCAGAAATACTGGAGGTAGAAGTTACTGCTCCTACGGAAATGCTCATAGATTTGACTAGCACTCCGTTGGATTGCGCTAGTAGCAATAACGGGACGGCTTCGGTACAGGTAACAGGTGGCGCAGGCGGATACGGCTACAACTGGGATCCGATGCCTATCCAAAATCCAAACCTCCCTACCATTGATAACTTAGGTGCTGGTTGGGTTTACGTGACGGTCACGGATCAAAATGGCTGTACTAAAGTAGATAGTACTGAACTTATGAACCCCAATGCGCTAGAGCTAGATATTGATTTTCAGGCGGTGAATTGTTTTGGAGAAAATAACGGAACAGCTACCGTTACCGCTTCGAGCGGAGCTGGAAATTATACTTACTTGTGGGATGCACAGGCCAATAATCAAACTACGGCAACCGCTACTAGCCTTACCGCTGCCACTTACTTTGTGACGGTCACGGATCAGAACGGTTGTGCCGACGTCATTTCAGTAGAAGTCACCGAACCAATGGCGTTGACTACTACCACTACTTCGGACGATGCACTTTGCTTTGGTCAAGCTAGTGGCAACGGCGAGGTAACTGTTTCGGGTGGAGTAGGAAATTATACCTACACCTGGAGTGACCCTAGTAATCAAACTTCGGCTGCTGCGGCTGACCTCTTAGCACAAACTACGCCTTACTACGTGACCGTTTCGGATGGAAATGGATGTACTGCCGTTGATTCGATTTTGATTGATGAACCCATAGAAATTCAATTGAACATGAGTGCCCCAGATCTGATTTGTTTTGGAGCAACGGACGGAATTGCTACGGTGACCGCGGTGGGTGGAACGCCCCCATTCGATTATGCTTGGAATGATCCTAACAATCAGACCACACCCATAGCTAGTAATTTGCCGGCGGGCACTTACACCGTGACCGTGACCGATCAGGGTGGTTGTACCTTTACCGAAGAAGCCTTGATTGAGTCGCTAGAAGAGGTGACTGTGGTGCTCTCTCAAGAGGGATCTTTCTGCCACGATGGCAACGACGGAACGGCGACCATTGAGCAAATTCTACTGGGCAATACGCCGGCGGCACTTACGGATTTTTCCTATTCTTGGAGTGTGGGGCAGACTAGCTTAACTGCAACCAATATTCAGGGCGGAACTACGGTTGAGGTCACCGTTCAAAATAGTTTAGGTTGCTTAGGAACGGCTGCCATTCAGGTAGATAATCCTGCGGAAATAGGTGTCAATATCGTAGAATCTACCGACGTAGTTTGTAATGGAGGTAATGATGGAACTGCCACGGCGGAAGGACTCGGCGGAGTAGCTCCTTACACTTACCAATGGAGTGCTAATGCCAACTCCCAAACGACAGCAATAGCCACAGACTTGGCACAAGGGAGTTACGGAGTGACCGTCTCCGATGCCAACGGATGTACTACTGCCACGTTAGTAAATATTGCAGAGCCCTCGCCGTTGGCTATTGATGATTTTATCGCTCGTGATGTAGATTGTTACGGGGAAAATACCGGAACGTTGAACCTAACGATCACAGGAGGAGATGCCCCCTACCTTTTCACTTGGTCAAACGGAGCAAATACGCCTACACTCGAAGAGATACCTGCGGGCACTTACAGTATAACTGTTACTGACATTAATGGATGCTCGGTGGTCGGAACACAGGAAGTAAGGCAACCCGCCGAGCCGCTTACTGCTGACATTGATACCGAAAATGTTTCTTGCTTTGGTGGCTTTGATGGAGCGATTTATTTCTTCCCTTCGGGTGGGACGCAGCCTTACACCTACAGTTTGGATGGAATTAATTTTAATGGTTCACCTGTACAGATTGGTTTGTACGCAGGAGATTATAATGAGGTGTGGATACAAGATGTCCGAGGGTGTCGGGTAGCTTTGCCGCCGGTTACCATAGTTGAGCCGCCAGCACCAGAGGTGAATCTCGGTCCTGATACGACAATCATTTTTGGAAATCCCGTTTACTTGAATCCTACCATCACGAATGCGGTGGGTGTCATAACTTACGATTGGACACCAAAAAATGATGGCTACCTAGTCTGTGATGATTGTCAGCCACCCGTTTTGGTAGATAGCCTAGATAGTCAGACTTCCTACGAACTAACCATCACCGACGAAAGGGGCTGTACGGCGAGTGATTTCATTACTATTTTTGTGAGAAAGCTCCGAGAGGTAGCCGTACCTTCTGCTTTCTCTCCCAATGGAGATAGTAATAACGATTTACTTCTGGTACACGGTCGAGAGGGTTCTACCGTCTCTTTGTTCAGAGTTTATGATCGCTGGGGAGAGTTGGTATTTGAGACGGGCGGATTTGCTGTCAATAATCCGCTAGTTGGTTGGGACGGTACGTACGACGGAAAAGAGCTGAACCCCGGCGTGTACATCTGGTATCTGGAAGTGGAATTTGAGGATGGTGCTACGGAGGTCTTAAAAGGGCATACTACTTTGATCAAATAAACAGGAATTTTAAAGATTATGGATTACGAATTATAGATTATGGACAATCCATAATCCATAATCCATAATCCATAATCCATAATCCATAATCCCCCGAGATTTCGGGGCAGGCCTAATCCTTACCTATCGTTTGCAAAATCTGTTCTGCGGATCTTTCTTTGGTTGGAAGAGCCTTCGGCTAAGATGGCTTCCTTTCTTTCGGTTTCTTTTTGTGAATTTTTTTGGGCTAAATTTTTTTAAAATATCAATCCATTCGGTGGGAACATTTTAGAACTAACCACCCTTGCTAATCCGTGGGGCGAAATGATATTCAAATTTCTTTGCAACTAACGATTATAAAAACTCGGCAAGTTCAAATTGTGAATAGCCTTGAGCAAATAGCCCTATTGCCTTCCAAAACCCCCAAAAACAATAACAAAAATCATTTGCCCTACTGCGCAAAACATATGAAATAAAATACTCCTCAAGTTGATTTAACTTTGATAGATCACTTGATGGTGTGTAAAAAATCAAATCTAGCGAGTCGGCTAGGTAAAAAAGATAATTCAGTACAGTTTTGTGTTTTGGCTACGAAAAAATTTAAATTAGAATTTTCGTAGCCTAATTTTTTTAGGAGATACGGAATCATTTTCTAACTCCATTTTGAATTTTTTGAACGTATTATTTTATGAATCAGGTTTTTCTCCAAATACATCCTAAGGATAATGTACTGGCGGCACTTCAGGACTTGCCGAAAGGCAGGCAGGTGGATTTTCGGGAGCAACAGATCACTTTGAAGGAGGATATTCCCGCTAAACATAAGTTTACGACCGAGTCTATTTTGGCAGGTGAGGATATTGTTATGTACGGAGTGCTTGTTGGTAAGGCACTCCATAATATTGAGGTAGGGTGTAGAATCAGTCTGGACAATACGACCCACGCTGCACAAACTTACGGACAACGGATCAAAAATTTGGAATGGGAAAAGCCCAACGTGGAAGCATGGAGAAATCGAACCTTTATGGGCTATCACCGCCAAGATGGTCAGGTCGGGACGATGAATACGTGGTTGGTGATTCCGTTGGTTTTTTGTGAAAATAGAAATGTGGAGGTGATTAAAAAAGCGATGTTGGAAGTCCTAGGATATGCGCCCCACCAATCGCTTAATGTGGATGTCCACGGCCTGATGCAGGCTTACGAAAATGGAGCTACACTCGATGATCTCCTCGCTCAAAATGTTGTTAAAACGCAAGCGGAAATTTTTAAGCAAAGATTTTTTAAAAATATTGACGGGATTAAATTTTTGACACACGAAGGTGGATGTGGAGGGACACGGGAGGATGCCGATACTCTTTGTCGCTTACTGGCGGGATACATCACACATCCCAACGTGGCAGGTGCAACCGTTTTAAGCTTGGGCTGCCAGAATGCGCAAATCCAAATTTTAAAAGATGCGATACAGCGGCTTAATCCAAATTTTTCGAAACCGCTCTATTTTTTTGAACAACAGCAAAGTGCGAGCGAAGCAGCATTTATCGGAGATATTGTCAAACAAACTTTTGTAGGCTTGATTGAGGCTAATCGAATTGAACGCCGACCGGCATCTATCGCTCATCTAAAGATTGGGCTAGAGTGTGGAGGGTCAGATGGCTTCTCTGGTATTTCCGCAAATCCTACCCTTGGATATACGTCAGATATGTTGGTTGCCTTGGGGGGTACTTCTATTCTCGCAGAATTTCCAGAACTAAACGGTGTAGAGCAAGAACTCATCAATCGCTGCGAACAGGATCACGATGCCAAGAGGTTTGCTCATTTGATGCAAACCTACTCTAATCGGGCGGAAGCCGTAGGGTCAGGTTTTAAAAATAATCCCTCGCCGGGCAATATCAAAGATGGTCTGATTACAGATGCTATTAAGTCGGCGGGGGCTGCAAAAAAAGGAGGTAGTTCGCCCGTAAGAGCAGTACTAGATTATACTGAGCCTGCTAGAAAAAATGGGTTGAACCTATTGTGTACGCCCGGCAATGATGTGGAAAGTACAACGGGGCTGGCAGGATCAGGAGCTAATATCATCATTTTTACGACGGGGCTTGGCACACCTACGGGCAATCCCATTACACCAGTTATTAAGGTTTCTTCTAATACCAAACTCTACGAGAAAATGAATGACATTATTGACTTTAATACGGGGACGATCATCTCGGGGGAGGATACCCCTCAAACGAAGGGAGAAGAACTTTTGGAATTTATTCTTCAAGTAGCGAGTGGTAAAAAAATAACCAAGGCTAGTCAACTGGGACAAGATGATTTTATCCCGTGGAAGAGAGGCATTTCTCTGTAGCTTTTTTTTGGAAATAACAATAAAATTACAAATAGTGATGGTAGATAAAAACATTTCAATCTTACCTCCATTAAATCGAAGTACCGCTGGCATTGCGGAGAAAAGAACGCCTAAGATCATTCAGTTTGGTGGAGGCAACTTTTTACGTGGATTTTTTGATTGGATGGTAGATACGCTCAACGAAAAAACTGACTTCGACGCGGGAGTGATTGTTGTAAAGCCGACGGAAAGGGGAGACTATACCGCATTAAGAAATCAAGACGGGCTATTTCATGTATCCACCAACGGCATCAAGGATGGACAACTGATTTCAAAAAACGAGCTAGTCCGATGCGTTAATCAGGTCGTTCATCCTTACCGAGCGTGGGAGACTTTTTTACGTACGGCCGAGCTGGCTTCCATTCGATTTATCGTTTCCAATACGACCGAAGCAGGTATCAAGGTAAATTCTGAAGATCAATTTACGGATACGCCGCCTAAGGAATTTCCCGCAAAACTAACCCGATGGTTGTACCGTCGGTTTTCTTACTTTAAAGGGAACGAGACCAAAGGATGTATCATCATGCCTTGTGAGTTGATTGAAAACAATGGAGATGCTTTGCGAAGTGCAATTTTGGAATATACGCGGTTGTGGTCGCTAGGCGATGATTTTCAAAAGTGGATTTTAGATCATAATATTTTTTGCAATACGCTCGTGGATAGAATTGTGCCAGGATTTCCTACCACTAGAAAAGCGGAGTTGTTTCAAAAAATTGGCTACCAAGATGACTTGCTCGTAGATGCCGAGCCCTACCACATTTTTGTCATTCAGTCCGAGAAAGATATAAAAGATGAGTTACCTTTTCATCAGACGAATCTGAATGTAGTCTTTGCGGACGACCTAGCGTCGTACCGAACGCTCAAGGTTCGTATCCTAAACGGAGCGCATACTTTGATGGTACCCGTGGGGTATATGAGCGGGTTAGAATCCGTGAGAGAAGCGGTAGAAAGTGAGATCATTGGAAAATATATTCAAGCTACTTTGTGGGAAGAGATTATTCCTTCATTGGATTTTCCGCCTGAAGTTTCCGAAAAGTACGCAGCGGAAATATTAGACCGCTTTAGAAACCCATTTATCCATCATCGGCTGATTAGTATTGCTTTGAATTCCATTACAAAATTTAAGACGAGGCTACTGCCTTCTCTTTTAGATTTTTATAACAAAAAAAATACATTACCACCAAGGATTGTATTTTCCTTTGCTAGCCTGATTTGGATGTACCGCGGTAAACGGAAGTCAGCAATTATTCCACTACAAGATAATCCTGAGACGATTACTTTCTTTAAAAAGTTATGGAGTGATTTTTATAACAATACGATTACAATTGATGATTTGGTAAAGACTGTTCTTGCTAGCGTTGATTTTTGGCAAAAGGATCTCAATGAAGTTGAGGGTTTAAGGGAGACGTTAGTTAAGCATTTAAAGGATTTTGAGGAAAGTGGGTATCAGGTTAGCGAGGATGTTGGTACTACATAAGTTTTCTGGCGCAGTTCTGTAGCCGTAGTACTATAGTAGCAAATACTAAAATCTTACGTTTCAGAGAAACGCATTTAAAAGAAACTTAATAACTGTTTTGAGATTTTTTGCAAAGTTAAAAGTTATGTAGTACCAACATCCTCGCTAACCTGATACCCACTTTCCTCAAAATCCTTTAAATGCTTAACTAACGTCTCCCTT
>JBCCJE010000088.1:0-11117 GCA_039027925.1 Bacteroidota bacterium | reverse complement strand
GCTCAAAGAATTACAAGAGACGATCATTGCGGCGGGAGAAAATCCCGAAGTCCAAGTCATCATTTTAAAGAGTGGTGGCGATAGAACATTTTGTGCGGGAGCTAGTTTTGATGAGCTAGTTGCTATCAACGATTTTCCTACGGGCAAAAAATTCTTTATGGGTTTTGCCAACGTCATCAATGCTTGCCGCAAGTGTCCAAAAATCATCATCGGTAGGGTACAAGGAAAAGCGGTAGGCGGAGGAGTTGGTTTAGCGGCTGCGGTAGATTATTGCCTAGCCACCCGATACGCTGCCATCAAGTTGAGTGAACTGAACGTAGGAATTGGGCCTTTCGTCGTGGGCCCTGCGGTGGAACGTAAAATTGGAATTTCGGCCATGAGTCAACTGACCATCAACGCCAACGAATTTCAATCCGCCGAATGGGCAAAAGCCAAAGGACTGTACACCGACGTACTCGAAGATGCAGCTACACTCGACGAAGCCGTCCTACAAATGGCCGACTACCTTTTATCCACCAATCCCGAAGCACAAAGCATGCTCAAAAAAATATTTTGGGAAAATTGTTCGCATTGGGATGAGTTGTTAGAGCAGCGAGCGGAGATGAGCGGGAGGTTAGTTTTATCGGAATATACCAAGAATGCGTTGAAGGCTTATTCGTAATTTTAGTTACAGTTAGCCACAGATTTTTAAATCGTAATTTTTTTGTTACGAAAAATAATGCCCTCGCATACGGCACCGAAATTTTGTTATGCACTAAATTCAAAAGTGGACGTCCTGATATTCTTGATGATGAGGCTTTTCAGGGGTGTAACCGTCATTTGATGTGTAAAAAAAGAGAGTTAACTTACCAAAAAATAAATCATTAATAAATTTTTAATCGTATATATTAAATTTCAAAGCGAGAACCGCTGGTGTACAAACGATAGTCCAGAGGGACAACACATGGGTAGCATCGAAGATTCCAAGTTCACTCACATCCGAGTGCCAGGCACGGCACATGCCCAGGTAGGGCGTTAATAGCTATTAATTTCTAATTTGGGTGGCTATGAGGTGTAGTAAACGTTGATATAAAAAATCGGCTTTTTGCCTTCACTTTTAGTAAAAGTGGGAGAAAGCATTGAGACGCGTTGGGCTACACGTTCTCTTTTTTCCGATTCACAAAAGGATTCAAAAATACAGATCCTAAAATAATCAGGACTCCCCAGTAAAAACCTGCGGATAATTTTTCATCCAAGTAAAAGTAGGCGATGATGATACCGTAAACGGGTTCGAGGTTGATGGTCAGGGTGGAGGTAAATGCAGAGAGGTACTTTAATGATCGTAGAGAAAGCACGTAAGCAAAGGTAGTACAACCCAACGCTAAAATGATCAGAAATAACCAATCCCAACCCACAGGCATCAAAGCGATGGTATCATCAAAGTGCATGACAAAAGGAAGTACCAAACTGATAAATAACCAACCGCTGCTCATCTCTATAAAAGTAATGTCCATTGGATCAGCTTCATCAATGATTAGTTTGTTCCACACCGAAAATACCGTCGCTAAAAAAGCGGAAATCAACCCTACGATAATTCCTAGGTACATTTGGTAAGGAACATTTCCTACCACTAGCGCCATGCCCGGAATGACCAATAAGGCGAGGAACAATTCGTTTTTTTGAAATTTTGTTTTCAAAATCAGGGGTTCGATGATTGCTGTGAAAACTGACCCCGTGGCCATGCACACCAAGGTCAACGACGAGGAACCGCCCAATTTGACGGAGCCAAAAAAACACAACCAATGCAAGGCTACGATGGCACCAATCACCATGTACTGCCAAATAAATCTTCGGGGAATTGTGCGGAGAGATTTTCCGAATCGGATCAGAAAAAATAAACTAGCGGAGGTGAACAACACTCGCCACCAAACTGTTGAAATGGCTGGTAAAGAAATCAACTTATCATTTCCTAAAATGGCAGTAAATCCAAAAAAAAGAACTGCTACGTGAAGTTGGAGATATGCCTTTTGGATAGGATTCATGGTGCGTTGGTTTTTACAAACAGATGTTAAGTAGTTAGATAAATATAAGCGTCACTTTTGACAAGGCTATTTTTTCGATAGACAAGGCAAAAAATCTTTGCATAGCCGAGCTACGGAAATATTTTTTAACGCCGTATATCGGAAAAAGAGTCCGTCAGTAAAGTGTCGATTATATTTGTTTACCTACTTATCTTCGCACAAGTTTAGATAATCTTTTTCACAAAATAATTTTTTCACAAAAAACAAATTAATAATGGAAATCAAAGTAGGGGACAAAGCGCCCAATTTTACGCTAAGGAATACGGAAAAAGCAGAAGTTTCGCTGGAGGATTTTAAAGGTAAAAATGTAGTATTATTGTTTTTCCCATTGGCCTTTACGGGCGTGTGTACCGATGAGTTGTGTAGTATGCGAGACGACATCGGTTCTTACGAAGGCATGGACGCGCAGGTTTTGGCAGTATCGGTAGATTCTTTGTTCACCTTGGAGGAATTTAAAAAGAAAGAAAAATACAATTTTCCCTTGCTCTCCGATTTCAATAAAAATGTGTCTAGGGCCTACGGAGCGTTGTACGAAGATTTTGTGTTGGACATGAAAGGTGTATCCAAGCGTTCGGCGTTTGTAATTGATAAAGAAGGCACAATCAAGTACGCAGAGATTTTGGAGTCGGCGGGTGATCTCCCCAACTTCGAGGCTGTAAAAAATGCTTTGGCGCAATTGAACTAAAAGCAATCCGGGCGGCGTTGATTTCTCCGATATTCATTTGCTTTTTCTCATAAGAAATTCTTATATTTGAAAGCAAATTTTTAATTCCGAATAATTAAATTAAAATCAATGGTTAAATTTCACACACAGGTAGAGACGGATGAGTTGGTGTTGGAGGAAGTTATTGAAGAAGTGGGGAATCAGTCGCAACTCGTAGTTTACAATGACGATCACAATACTTTTGATTGGGTGATTGAATGCTTCGTTGAAATCCTCGACCATACTTACGAACAATCTGAACAACTCGCAATGATTATTCACTTCAAGGGAAAAGCAACCGTAAAGACAGCTACCTTTAGTGAACTGAAACCTAAGAAAGACGCTTTGATAGATCGAGGACTTTCTGCGGTAATCGAAGAAATACCAGTTTGATCGTTTTTATTGTTTGAAAAAAATTAGGAAAGCGTTGTTACGACTTGAGTTGTAACAACGCTTTTTCGTTGGCGTTCTTTCTTAAAAAAAATGCCTTCCTTCCTTTTGGTTTCTTACCTGAATACTGTATTTTTAGCGATCATTTTTAGAACAGACTATTTACATTCTTCAAATTTTACACTTCCTAATCCCTTGATTTTCAATATTTTAGTCTTTCTGAAAAATCTGAATCAGTCATGGACGTCGTAAAATGCTACTTGCACGCTGCGTCCGAGGATTTGTTCAATCATTGTATTTTTCTCAAAAATAAAAACTACCGTATAGATGAGACTCCTGTTGGGTATCCTACTATTTGGACTTTGGGCTTCTTTTGCTCGGTACTGGTACGTATGCAAAATCAAGGACGCTTGCGAACCCCAAAAAGAAGTAGTAGAACCAGAAACTCCCGAGCGACTTTCCAACCTTTCCCTCCAATTTGGAGACGAACCCATCCTCGAAGGATACAATCAATTTTATTTTCAGGAGGGCATTTCCAAGCCTACTTTGGATTCTAGCAACTTGGCTTTTCTGGATGCCATAGCCGCCTACATGATTGATAATGAGGATAAGAAATTAAAGATCACGGGGCAGTTTCTCGAAAGTGAAAGCGAAATCACATCGGATATCAATGACAATTTGGGTATCGCTAGGGCTAGAGCTATCGAAGAGATGTTGAAAGATTTGGGGATTCCGGAAGATCGAATTTCTATTTATTACTCCATGATTCTGGGAGACGAATTGACAGAGCCTTTATTATTTGAAATCCTAGCGATGGATAATAACGAGCTAGCGGATGTTCAGTTTACGTTTACTAACATGACATTTACGGAGTCTAACTTTAAATTTGATTCGGATGTTTTTGAGCCACGAGAATCTTTTTTGACTTATGCAGATTCGATAAATACCTACTTCGAATTGAATCCCGATAAAAGTCTGACGATCATCGGTCATACCGACAAAATCGGAAAGCAATCCTACAATAAAGATTTGGGATACAGAAGAGCGAACAGCGCAAAATTATATCTAGCCAATCAGGTAGGCATCGAGACAGAAATAAAAATACAAAGCATGGGCGAAAAAGAACCGATGGCGCCCAATACGACCGAAGCGGGGCGCGCTAGAAATCGACGCGTAAATTTTGTAATCGAATAAAGCAAAATACCTACACCATTAGACATACTCTTACAAAACACTTACACCTTATAAGACATGATGGAAAAATTTAAAACCTTTTGGACTGACCTTTTTACCGAATTGAATTCGGAAGATAGCATCGCTATTTTAGTTTTTCTCGGTATCTCTTTTTTGCTGGGTCTGATATTTGGGGCTTGGTCGAGAGCAGGTAAAATCCGAAAACTCAAAAAACAAGTTGCCGAAAAAGAAACTGAACTAACCAACCTCCGCACCCAATACGATACCCTAGTGGAACAGTACGAAAAGAAAGAGGAGGAATTAAAAGTTGCCGAAGCACGCGTCAACGAAATGGGAGAAGACATCAATCGGCTGACTAGCGAACGGATGCACTACCAAACAGAATTGCGCTCCGCCAAAGAGCAACTCGAACGCCTACAAGAGGAGAACCTCAACTACGCTACTCAGCTGACAGGGGGAGGCGGCAACGTAGTCGTGGATGAAAATAACAATACACACACGGGCGGTACGACTACCATCATTTCTACGGAGGATACACCCAACGAGCCAACGGTGGTGGACGAAGTTCAAAACGATCGCCTAGCACTCATCGAGGAAAAACTAGAAAGATTAGTACTGGAAAATGCCAATCTTCGGGAGGAAGTTGCTAACCTAGAGCGAGGGGTACTAACTTCGGGCGGGTCAGTACTAGTAGGCGGAAGCGAAAACGGAGGAACTACTACCACTAGCAACAACTCCTCAACTGTCACCAATACAGAAACGGGAGAAGTGGTTTTGGACTTGAGTGAGACCGTAGTCGAAGATGCACCGCCTACTTACGAAGATGAGGTGTTGGAAGAAGATGCCGGGGAGATGTCTCCACAGGAGAGAGCCGAAAGAGCCAAATCCAAAATAGGCGCAGCGTTGGGCAAGAAAATCCCCAAAGCTAATTTGTCAGAAAAAGATGATTTGAAAAAGATCGAGGGCATTGGACCTTTTATCGAAACGAAGTTAAACGATGTTGGAATATACACCTACGAACAAGTGAGTATGCTCGATGAAGAACTGGTAGGTCTGATTACGGATGCGATACAGTTTTTCCCCGGAAGAATAGAAAAGGACGATTGGATGGGACAGGCGGCTAGTTTGATGGGTTAGACGATCACTTCGCTAGTCGAAAAAAGAATAAGATGCTCATCGTGAGAAAGATAAAACACCAAATCCGCTAAATGAAGGCACAAAACGAAAAATGAGTCTGCTACTCAAGGGCAGGCGAAATTAATATGATGAATAGAAGCGAATCGTTGAAAAATGATTCGCTTTTCTTTTAGTGGCTAGCAGCAAAATATTATTCTAAGACAATTTTTAAAGTGCAAATTTTTGTCCGTTTAGATTTAATTCACTAACTTCATCAACGACAAGACAAAACTATATTTCTTTAATTTTTTTTAACCTCGGAATAAAAGGTTGACACTTTTAGAAATTGAAATGAACAAAAAATTTGAACAAATATGTCGGGATCGAAATAGGCGGTTAGCCCAGTGCTAGCCGCCTATTCCTACTTATTACTCCCTGTGTTTTCCAACCTATCAGGAGGTCTTTCAGATTTTTCTCTCCTCGTCTTTTTTAGAAGCTGATACCTTACCATTCCTACAAAACTTAACTTACCTATGGCTTACGATACCAAGAATATCCGTAATGTGGTGCTTTTGGGCCACCCTGGGTGCGGTAAAACCACCTTCGCAGAAACCATGCTTTTTGAATCGGGAGCAACCACCCGCAGAGGTACGGTAGAAGATCAAAATACTACATCTGATTATACGAACATTGAGATGGAGAGAGGCAATTCTATCTTCAGCTCTTTGATGCACGCCAAGTGGAGAGACTGTAAAATCAATATTATTGACACTCCGGGATTTGATGATTTTATTGGAGAGGTGGTTTCGAGTATGAAAGTAGCAGATACTGCCCTCATGCTATTGAATGCTAAGAGTGGAGTGGAGGTAGGCACCGAATTATTGTGGGAATACATCGAAAAATACAACACCCCTGCCTTGTTTGTGGTCAACCAATTGGATCACGAAAAAGCAGATTACGAAGCTACGCTTGAACAAGCCAAAAATCGATTTGGAAATAAAGTTATCCCTATTCAATTTCCAGTCAACGCTGGTGATGGATTCAATGCCATCGTAGATTGCCTGCGAATGACGATGTATGTTTTCTCCGAAGGCGGTGGCAAGCCAGAGAAAAAAGATATTCCCGATGAGCACATGGAAAGAGCGCAAGATATTCACAATCAGCTAGTAGAAGCTGCCGCCGAAAATGACGAAGACTTGATGGAGAAGTTCTTTGAGGAAGGTATGCTAAACGAATCCGAGATGGCGCAGGGACTCACCATCGCCCTTGCCAGCCAAAGTATTTTCCCAGTGTTCTGCTGTTCCTCCGTCAATAACATGGGAACGGGTAGGATTATGGGATTCTTAAATGACATCGCCCCATCGCCTGCGGATCGTCCCGATGCCACGCTAGAAGATGGTAGCGAACTCAAATGTGATACCAGCGGTGCTCCACATATTTTTATTTACAAAACTTTATCAGAGCCTCGGATCGGAACAGTCTCTTACTTCAAGGTGTATTCTGGAAAACTATCTTCGGGCGACGAACTACACAATCCGAGAACTCGTAATTCGGAAAGGTTCAGCCAAATCTATACAGCTAATGGAAAAAACAGAGACAATGTGGATGCGTTAATGGCGGGTGATATTGGCGTGACGGTCAAGCTAAAAGATGCAGTAACCAACGATACGCTAGGAGCGAAAGGAGCTTCTACCCGGATTGAACCAATTGCCTTTCCAGCACCTAGAATCCGAACGGCAGTAACGCCGCCGAGCAAAAGCGATATGGAAAAATTAGTCAAGGCCTTGAACCAAATAGCAGCCGAAGATCCCACCTTGATTGTGGAGCAATCCAAAGTACTCAAGCAAACCATCATTCATGGTCAGGGACAATTGCACTTGGACATCACTCGCTATCGAATTGAAAAAGTAAACAATATCACCATGGCTTTCGAGAAGCCAAGGATTTCCTACCGAGAGACCATCACTTCCCAAGCTGACGATGCTTACCGACACAAAAAACAATCGGGTGGATCTGGGCAATTTGGAGAGGTGCACATGCGTATCGAACCTTACTACGAAGGAATGCCCGCTCCCGACGGATTGACGGTGAGAAACACCGAGGAGGAAGAATTGCCTTGGGGTGGAAAATTAGTTTTTGTTTGGTGTATCGTAGGAGGGTCTATTGATTCCAAATATTCCAACGCCATCAAGAAAGGGATCATGTCAAAAATGGAAGAAGGTCCATTGACGGGATCTCGCTGCCAAGACATTCGGGTATGTGTGTATGATGGAAAAATGCACCCCGTGGATTCTAACGATATGGCATTTATGTTGGCCTCTACCAATGCCTTTAAAAATGCTTTCGGGAAAGCCCGACCTCAGCTACTCGAACCCATTTACGAAGTAGAAGTACTTTGTTCTGGGGATGTGATGGGCGATGTGATGGGCGATTTGCAGACGCGGCGAGCAATGATAATGGGAATGGACGCCGAAGGCCATTACCAAAAAATCAAAGCCAAAGTTCCTCTCGCAGAAATGTATCAGTACTCCTCTACTCTTCGATCCATCACTCAGGGTCGAGCGAAATTCACGCGTAAATTTTCGGAGTACATGGCGGTAACGCCCGAGATTCAGAAATCATTGATTAATGCTTACCAAGCAGAACTACAAGAAGCGTAAGTTTTAGGCTTTTAAAATACTCATGAAAACCTCATTCCGATTTTATCCGGAATGGGGTTTTATTTTTTTGGAGAAAAAAATACGGAGCGTGCAGTTATTCCTTTTTTTTAGCATAGTTATAATTGAGGACGCGTCAAAATCCAATTTTTTTACTTTGGGGAATGGTTCAGTAATAAATTTGCCATTCCTAAAAAATATTCCTGATGAAAAATAAAATTATTTTTTCCTGTTTTTGTTTGCTTTTGATTGCGTTCGCTTCTTGTCGCAAAGACAATTCCTTTTCCCAAAAAACAGAAACGCCCATTGATCCTATCGTGACCATTTGGGCAAAAGCAAAAGGATTCGTGACGGACGAAAATGGCGACCCCATCGCCGATGCTCAAGTAACTTTGGGAAATACGACTACGAGTACTGATACCTTCGGATTTTTTCAAATAGCTGATTTTGCAAATTCTGAGAGAGCGATCCTTCACGTTGACTTTGATGGCTACTTCGAGGCTTTCCATACTTTTATCCCGATTCGAGATGACATTGCCCGCACCACGATCCAACTGATGCCAGAGTTCAGCTCGGCTCAATTCAACGCCTCGCAAGGAGGCACCGTATCCATTGCTGGCGGTAAAGTTATTTTCCAACCCAACAGTTTTACCGACGATCAAGGGAATCCCTACGTAGGAACAGTTTCAATTTTTGCAACCTACCTTGATCCGACGAGAGCAGATATCAAAGCCATCATGCCAGGGGATTACTCCGCCTTGAACGTTGATAATGAACTGCGATGGCTACAAAGTTTTGGAATGCTCAATGTCCATTTGGTAGGAGATGCTGGAACTGCCCTGCAAATCAACCAACCTGCTACCATCGAAATTGACGTACCTAACGAATTACTTTCGGAAGCTCCGAACGAAATTCCTTTATGGTATTTTGATGAAAACCAAGGACTGTGGAAAGAAGAAGGAACTGCCCAACTGCAAGGACAAACTTACAGCGGCGAAGTCAATCACTTTACTTTTTGGGGCTGCGGTGCTTCGGTAGAAATGGTAGAACTGAGTGGAGTCGTTGAGGTAGGCAATTATACTCCCAATATTTTGGTGAAGGTGGAGTTGGTAGATGATTGGGGATCTGCTCAAACCCATACTTCCGAAAATGGCGTTTTTTTGGGAAAAGTGCCCAAGGATTATAATCTAGATTTGACCCTTTGGGATTATTGTGGAAATGTTGTACACACCCAAAATCTCGGAGCACTCCCCGACGATACAGATATAGGTACTATCAATTTATCCATCAATGGAAGCTCGTGGGCAGAGGTAGAAGGAACAGTCGTTGACTGTCAAATGAACGAAGTGGACAATGGATACGTCCTTCTAAAACTCATCAATCCCAATCGCCTGTTCGGCATTCCCACTCAAAGCGACGGTTCTGTAAAAGGATTAATTCCGAGCTGCGGCGCCAATGAAGTTATTGCAATCGCTACCGACTATACCTCTGAAAAAGTAAGCGAGCCGAAGACTTTTTCGGTAAGTAGTTTCATTGATATGGGTACGCTGGAAGCCTGTCCAAATCCATTAGTTCCCCTCGTCGTGGTTAACTACGGCACAACCGAACTGACCTTTGACGCTGGCTGTACAGTAGATATTACCTACATGGGAGACACTACTATTTATGAGTTTACTTTTTTAGATCAGCAGCCTAACGGGAGTGCAGAGATCAAAGCGATTTATTGGGATTTAAATGCTGATCCTACTAATCCTGAATTGATATACAAAGAGGGACAATGCTTGATATTATCAGGTACGCTAGATGTTCACTATGAGATTTTTGGGGGAAATGATATACAGTTAGAACAGCACGGTACACAGCCCGGAGAATTTGTCGTGCTGAATATTCCGAGTGGGGTATCCGTCACGGAGAACATGAACATGGTAGCTCTGGGAACTGCATCCATGAGATTACAAGGTGTCATAAATTAACCAACTTTGAACATACAAGAACTCATCACTCAATGTAAACGAAAAAACCAGCAAGCGGAAAAAGAACTCTTTTTCCGTTATGCTGGTAAAGTGTTGACCTTATGTCGAAGATACATCAAGGATGAGCACGAGGCAAAGGACTACACGCAGGAGTGCTTCGTTCGAGTATTTCAAAAACTAGAAAAGTACGACGCCCAAAAAGGAGCATTTGAGGGTTGGCTATATCGGGTGTGCACCAATTGTATTTTACAATTGATGCGAAAATCCAAAACGGACATTCCTACCATCTATCCCGAGCAACTGCCCGAAAATGAAAACGTCGAGGAGTTGGTAGAAATGCTATCAAGAGAGCAAATCATCGAGAGCATCAGAGAATTACCCGTTGGGTACAGAAAAGTATTTAATCTTTTCTTCTTTGAAGGATGGTCGCACAAGGAGATCGCCACGGAACTAGAGATCAAAGAGAAAACCTCTCAATCACAATTAACCCGAGCAAAACGAATGCTTCGAAAAATTTTACAAAAAAAAATTAATCGGACTTATGAAAGGTCATCAGCATAAAAACAAATTATCCGAAAAGCTGGAAGATTATGCTTCACCGTTGGATTTGGAAGCAGCTTGGGTGGATTTAGAAGCGCGTCGTCGCCCTAAAAAGAAGAGAAGACTGTTGGTTCTTTTCCTTTGGGGCGTACTGATTGTATCACTAGGCGTTGTGGGTTGGGGACGTTACGCTACGCCCAGTCATCAAGCTGAGGTTGAGCAAAATATAGTAGCTCCGCAAAAAAATCAACGTACTGCCAAAAAAGAATTGCATCAGCCTAGCAACAACAAAAAAGATCAAAACAATACATTTACAAAAGATAGAGTCCGTACACAAAATGCACCAACACCGAGTCAAAGTGAAGGAAGAGATTTTTCCCAGACAGATGCTAAAATTTCTGGAGGGGAAATTCAACTTCCCAAAAAGACAAATCGTGCAAATTATATTTTGCTAAAAAAACAAAATCACGCAATGCCCAATGCT
>JBCCJE010000087.1:0-11191 GCA_039027925.1 Bacteroidota bacterium | reverse complement strand
TGCTTTTACAAGTGCTTAATGACCATCGAGAAGATCTGTATCCTTTACTAGGGGATGCCTTTCGGGGTGAAGATTTTTGTAAAATTGATCTGAGTACACATCAGCGAGCGTTTGATGTGGCATCGGTTCAGACTTACGCTGGATTGAATGAGTACATCCAAAGTCAACTTAAAAAACACAACGCAAAAGTAGGGGTAGGGGGATATTTAGAAAAAAGGCTAATTTATCAGCAAAGTGGAAATTTTAAAAACTCAGATGAGGATAGGAATATTCATCTTGGAGTAGATTATTGGTGTGCGGCAGGAACAAAGATTTTCGCTCCGCTTGATAGTATTGTCCACAGCTATCAGTACAATACTGCCTATTTGGATTATGGTGCCACTATCATTTTACAGCATGAACTAGCAGGTCACGTCTTTTATACTCTGTACGGACACTTGACGTTGGCTTCGTTGCAGCCGTTATTCAAGGGAATGAAAATTTCCAAAGGAGTTCCCTTTACGGCTACGGGACACCAGGACGAAAACGGAGGATGGGTACCGCATTTGCATTTTCAAATCATAAAAAATATGCAAGGAAGGGAAGGTGACTATCCCGGAGTGGCGAGTGCGCAACAATTAAAAAGTCACGTAGAGAACTGTCCTGACCCTGAGGTGTTTTTTGTGTATTGAAAAAATATTTAATCAAAAAATCATGAGACTCTTCGTTTTCCTATTCTCCATTTGGTTATTCCAATTCAATTGTAATACTCCGCCCGAAAAAATAAACCTCACCACGCCGCAGTTGCCGAAGGAAAAAATGAAAGGAATAAGTTTGGTAGCCCCTTCAAGACCATTTTCTAACAATCCGATGCTGCCGCTCAATGAATTGGGGGCGAGTTGGATTTCGGTTATGCCATTTGCCTTTTCTCCTCTCGGGCAGCCCAAGGTTTTTTTTAATAGCTCCAGACAATGGTGGGGCGAAAGACCCGAAGGCGTTATCGAGACCATTCGATTGGCCCACGAACAGGGCATCCAAGTGGTGCTAAAGCCACAAGTGTGGATGCGGGGCGGTTGGGTAGGCGATATGGAATTTGACAACGAAGAAGATTGGAAACAATGGCAATCGGAGTATTCCAACTTTATTTTGACCTTTGCGAAAATTGCGGATTCCATGAACGTAGCCGTTTTTTGTATCGGTACGGAGTTTAAAAAAGCGGTACAAAAAAGAGAAGATTACTGGCGGGGATTGATTCGGGCGGTGAAAAAAATCTACGCTGGTCAACTGACCTACGCCTCCAATTGGGATGAGTATCCATTGGTGCCCTTTTGGGATGAGTTGGATTTCGTGGGGATTGATACTTATTTTCCCCTAGTGGAATCCAAGACACCTACCGTCGAGGAGCTAAAAAAAGCGTGGCAACCCATTGTCAAAAAACTCAGAAAATTTTATCAGAAAACTGGAAAACCCATCGTCTTCACCGAGTATGGCTATATGAGTATTGACGGGTGTGCTTACAAAAACTGGGAGCTAGAAAATAAGCGAACGGAAATCCCTGTGAACGAAGCAGCCCAAGCCAATGCGATCCACGCCCTGTTTGATGCGTTTTGGCAGGAGGAATGGTGGGGTGGTGGATTTCTCTGGAAATGGTATCCCAATTATTCGGGAGAAGGACAAGGTAGAAGAAAAAGATTTCGAGCGGCTGACTACACCCCGCAGGGAAAGCAAGCAGAAGGAGTACTTCGAGATTGGTTTCAGAAAAATTGATTTTGACAGGATGAACGAATTTTTCCTACTTTTGAAAACCCATTGATTTTCTATAAAAAAATAACAAGGTGTATGCAATTTTTTAAAATATTAGTTCAATTGTCTTTTTTTGTTTTTGTTTTTCTCTCGTGTACGGGTGATGGCGGCGCGGCAGTCCAAGAAGCGGCTCTGAAAATCTGCGATTGTACCCAGCCCGTAGTAGCAATTAACGAAAAAATGGAATCCAGCAAACGAGAGGGAAATATACAGGAACTTACCGCTATGATGGAAAAAGCAGGTAAGGCATTTGAGGACTTAGTGGATTGCGCAGAAGATCACAGCACGGAAGATATGAAAAGGGAACATCTTCAAAATGCCTTGGTAAAAAATTGTAAGATTAATGTTAGGTTGGCGCGGGATGTAGTGGAGAAATTACCCTTATCCTCGGATTAACCTACGGAACTTGGGTCAAGCCCCCCTTAAAAAATAAAGCCCATCACAAAAAGAATGTAACGGGCTTTATTTTTCTACCGAAGAAAAGGTCAGAAATTATCTCTCAATTTTTAAAAAAGGAAGTTTCACCACTTTTGCTGCCAATTTCTTTTTACCCGCTACTACCACGATTTCCGTTCCTTCCGCCGCAAATTCTTTTTTGACGTACCCCATACCAATTGGTACTTCAAGCGACGGAGAGGAGGTGCCCGAAGTAACCACCCCAATTCCGTTGGCTGCGCTGTCTTCCAACAAGTAACCATGTCTCGGTACACGCCGATCATCCACCACGAATCCAACTAATTTTTTGGAAACGCCCTCCGCTTTTTGTTGTGCAAAAAGGGGCTGAGAATTAAAGTCTCCTTTCTTCACTTTGGTAATCCAACTCAACCCAGCCTCGATGGGCGAGGTAGTGTCGTCAATGTCATTGCCGTAAAGGCAGTAGCCCATTTCTAGCCGAAGGGTATCTCTCGCTCCGAGTCCAGCGGGTTGGATATCGAAGGGAGTTCCCGCTTCCATCACGGCGTCCCAGAGTGCTACGAGGTTTTCATTATCAGTATATAATTCAAAGCCACCCGAACCCGTGTAACCCGTGGCAGAAATGATGACATTATCCACTCCCGCCATTTTTCCAACTTTAAAATCGTAATACTTAATGCTGTCTAAATCTACGTCCGTCAACGATTGAAGCGTCTCCTTCGCTTTAGGGCCTTGTACTGCTAGTAAACCACAGCGGTAGGATATATTTTCCATAGGGACGCCTGCGTCGTTGTGGGATTTAATCCAGTTCCAATCTTTTTCAATGTTGGAAGCATTGACGACTAGCATGTAGGAGGGGGCATCCGCTTCATCTTCCATCCGATAGACTAACAAGTCATCTACAATGCCTCCTTGGTGATTTGGTAAGCAGGAATATTGGGCTTCTCCGGGGGAGAGCTTAGCAACATTATTCGAGGTTACTTTTTGAATGAGTTCCGTTGAGCCTTTTCCTTTGACTAAAAATTCGCCCATGTGAGATACATCAAAAAGACCTACGGATTTTCGAACAGCGAAATGTTCCTCTTTGATTCCAGCGTAAGAGATAGGCATGTTATAACCCGCAAATTCCGCCATCCGAGCGCCCAACTTGATGTGCTTCTGAGTAAGTGGTGTACTTTTCATTCCTTTGATTCCACTAGGAGTGGATTTTTGTAAATGTCTTACTACACACAACGTGAGCAGACAGTTTTATTGGTTAAGTAAAATGTTTATTATCGAGCCTACTCAATATTTTGCTTGCTTCGACTCTCTTATTTCTTTCTTCTTATTTCTCCCAATCAGCCATACATCACTCCACAATTTCTACCTGTTGGATTCTATCACTCACCGACAGCTTATGCACCACATCCATCCCGTCTATTACTTTGGCAAAAATGGTATATCGCCCATCGAGGTGGGGAGTAGGAGCGTACGTTACGAACCATTGTGTTCCTTCGGTGTGTTTTCCAGCAGAAGCCATGCCTAGGTATCCTTCTTCATCGTAGTACATCGGGGGAACTTCCGAACGAATAGTGTAGCCCAACGAACCGTAGCCATCACCACGGGGACAGCCGCCCTGCGCCACAAAATTGGGAATGACTCTGTGAAAAGATTTCCCTGCAAAAAAACCACTCTTCGCCAAGGAGACAAAATTTGCAACTGAACCCGGGGCTTTATCAGGAAAAAACTTGAGGACAAATGTTCCTTTGCTAGTTCTGATTGCAGCCTTGGAATCATCATCAATCGTATTGAAAACGCGCCAATTGATAGGATGTTTGAACGCCGCTTGGGGCAGCGCCGTTTCACTTGGATTTTTTCCAGCAAAGTAATCAATGGTTTTTAGTACCTCATAAAGTGTCTCTATCTCCTTTGGTAACTCTAGTCGGTTTTTTGCTGTTTGTAAAAAAGTCAAAGTATCGTAAACTGATTTGAAATCTAGCGTAGATTGCCTAATCACATTGGCGGCTACTGCCATCATCGCAGCGTCACCTTTTTCGAGTGCTTCCTTGAAGTATGCGCCCAATTCTGCTTTTACCCTTCTTCTGGAAATTCCAAAAGTTGCGTCAAATTTTGGATTAGAAATGATACTAGCAAGTGCTTCGACACAGGTAGTCCTTATGATCGGACTATTACTTTTGAATCCAGATTCGTAAATATTTCTGTAGTTTCTACCGTATTCGCCGAGTGCTCGGAGTGCGGCAGCCTTTTGGTACGGGTCAGTTGCATTTTGGAACTGATCTCTCAATTCGTATTGTAACGCCAGTCTAGTGCCCTCAGAATAAAGGCTCAAATGTCTGTTGGCAGCTTGGTACAAAATGGATTTTACCTGCCAAGCCAAACTATCATTTCTGCGTACGATTTGCCGATACTGAGGGGCAGCTTGGGGGATTCCTTTGATTAAAAAATAATTAGCAGCCGTAGTAGCCACTTGGATATTTTCATCAGATACGAGCGGAACAATGGCCGAAACAACTTTGCGATATTTAAAATTTTGGAGCGCAGTTATAATGTTACATTTTACCCGATAGTCCTTTTCTCGCCCTAGTAGTTCTATCAAAGCATCGAGGACTTCGGGGCTGTTCGTTTTTCCCAAACCAATAGCGAGTGCCATGCGCACCCTAGGATCTTTTTCTACCCTAAGCTCTTCCAAGAGGGGAGGAATGAAACTATCTATCTTGACGTCCTTTATTCGGTAGAGATAATTGGCCGCCATCATACGCACTTCTGATGGGTATTTTTTTTCTATTAAAAAATTCACGATGCGTTCGGTCGCCTCGGCAGATTTGATACCACGCAGACCAAAACGGTAAATTCCTCTCGCCATTCCCTCTAGCAGTAGCGTATCTGTCGTGACGTAGTAGGGGGCAGTACTCATCAGCAACAACGATTTGATAGAGCCACATTTTCCAACAGCTTCCAAGATCGTCGCATTCAGTTCTTTGTGAATCCCTAAGGAATCATAGGCTTCGAAGTTTTTGATTAACCATTTTTCTCCTTTGCTTGATCGCAACTGACCGATAGCATAAGCTGCGGCTACCCTTACTTTTTCTACATCATCCTCTAGTAACTTAATCAAGCTATCCACCACCGAACTGTCCTGAATAGACGCAAACGCCATAGCTGCACCGTAGCGATAGGAAGGATCTTTGTGCCCCACGTAAGCCAGCAGACTATCCATCAATTGTTTGTCCTGTAGGTCGTAGAATTTTTGAAATTCAGGCTTAGATATATCAAAATTGACCTCGGTAAGTACTTCTTCCTCTGCGGGAATACACTGTGAGAAAATCACAATGAGGAATGAAAAAAAGAGGAAATATCGCTTCAACATGGTGTAATTTTATTTTCGGCAAAAATAGAAAAAAGTAGCTATTCGGAATAGAGAACAGTAACCGTTTTGCGAAGCGTACAACGAATAAAAAAACATCCCGAATTTTCTGTACGAAAATTCGGGATGAAAAAAATTCCTATTACCGTTGAGCAAAGCAACCGAACTATTGTCACTCGTCTATCGTCCACCATCATTAAAAGACTCATCACCAAATCCTTCATCTTCAATTTCCTCTTGATCGCCAAACCCTTCATCTTCTAATCCGGGGGCAAACGGATCATCGGGATTTTCGTAAACGGAACAATTCAGTTCGATGCCCAAGTCGCCGGGAGGTTTATAAAAACGAGCCGCAGCGTCGTAGTTAGAATTTTTGTCTTCCTCCAATCTTCTGATGAGGTTGGCAAAAAATGGACGAGCCATCTTCGAACCAGTTCCATCTCGAAGGGATAAAAATCGAATCCAACGATCCTCCCCGCCTACCCAAGTTCCGACCACAAGATCAGGGGTCAATCCCATGAACCACCCATCCACGTAGTCATTGGTAGTTCCAGTTTTTCCCCCCATCTCACTTTTAAGTCCTCTAAAATTAGCCTGCCCCTGATTCAGCACTTGCTTGAGCATGTAGAGCATGACGTAGTTGGGGCGCCCGTCGAGTACCCTACGTTCGAGGGCATTTTCACGATAAATTTCTTTTCCATTTTTATCCACGATTTTGCTGATAAAAATAGGTTTGTTGTATAGTCCATTATTGGCAAAAGTGGTATAAGCCCCCGTCATTTCGAAAACAGTCAGATCAGTAGAACCCAAACAAATGGAGGGTACTTTTGGAATTCGATACATGCCGTTGCTTCGTTTTTTGTTTTTATCCAAACCCATGGCATCCACTAATTGTCTGACCAATTCGGTACTTCCCAACTGCTTCATCAAATAAACAGAGACCGTATTTTTGGACCATTGCAAGCCTTTGATGAGGGTGTATTCTTCTCCCGTGTATTGACCGTTGGCATTTTTGGGTGTCCAGTCTTCGTTGAGGATAAAATTTCCTTCCCCCTTATGAATCGTGTAGGGAATATCGGGAACTTTGTAGCAAGGTGAAAAACCCTGTTGGTCAATGGCGGTAGCGTAAACGAAAGGCTTGAAGGTAGAACCCACTTGTCTTTCGGAGGTCACGTGGTCGTACTGAAAGTACTTGTGATTGATACCTCCTACCCAAGATTTTACATGCCCCGTCAGCGGATTAACGGCGATAGAGCCAAACTGTAAAAACATACGATGATAGCGAATAGAATCCATCGGAGACATTACGGTATCTTTTTCGTTCATCGGGTTGTAGTCAAATACTTTCATTGGCGTTGGTCGGTCAAATTCCTTTTTGACCGCATTTTTCAGTTTGATCCAACTCGTTTTTAAGGTTTTCCAGTTGGCGCCGTTCATGATTTTTCGATACTTGACGGCCCGATCCGTCGGCACTATTTTTCTGGAAACTAGCCTAGCGATAGCTCCTTTCTGCTTATCTTCTATTAGCATTCTATCAATGTCAAAATCTCGAAGTTCGTAACCGTCTATGCTCTTACTGATATTTTTTAAAACATCACGTAAGTACTTATCACGTAGCGTCTGATACCGACTAGTACTTCGGATCGCCTTGGTGAGTGACCTTTGTCGGCTTTGCAAATCCATTTCAATATCCTCTTCCTCTCGGTCGTCGGTGGGGTCACGGTACGTCCAAGGGTCTTTGTTTTTCCAGCGTTTCCAAAACTTTTTTTGTTGCGCTTTCATGTGCACTTTCATGGCTGCCTCGGCGTGCGCTTGAACCACAGGATCAATGGTAGTATATATTTTTAACCCATCCTCATAAATGTTGTAAGGTTCGCCGTTGGATTTAAAATCTGCTAATGAGTCGTCTGCCAAAATTCGCTTTAGCTCTTCCCGTAGGTGCATTCGAAAATACGGGGCCAATCCGTCATCGTGGGTTTTTCTATTAAAATTTCCCATACCCAGCGGTAACACTCGAAGAGAATCGTAGGCTGCTCTGGTCAGTAGATCATTTTTTTCCATTTGCTTCAGTACGACCATTCTACGGTGAAGGGTAGTATCAGGTCGTCTGACGGGATTGAACAGCGAGGGATTTTTTAGCATACCGACTAGCATCGCCGCTTCTTGTTGTTCTAGGTCTTTTTGGTTTTTCCCAAAATAAATTTCAGCGGCCGCTTTGATGCCGTACGCACCATTCAGGAAACTAAAGCGATTGAGGTACATCGCCATGATTTCTTCCTTGGTATATTTTTTTTCCAACCTAACGGCAATGATCCATTCCTTTAGTTTTTGTAAAACCCGTTCCATGCCTGATCCCGGCTTTTTGGTAAAAAGCATCTTGGCCAATTGTTGGGTGATGGTACTCGCCCCACCTGCGCTCGAATCACCTAGCAAAATGGTTTTCACACCAGCTCGTCCTAGTCCTTTAAAATCAATGCCTGCGTGACTGCGGTACCGTTCGTCTTCGGTAGCGATGAGCGCATTGATGACGTTATCCGAAATCTCCTCGTAGTCCACTTTGATTCGATTTTCGATATAGTAGCGACCTAGTACTTCCCCGTTGGAAGCATAGACTTCACTCGCCAAATTATCAGATTGATTTTCTAATTCTTCGAAGGTAGGAAGGTCAGAAAAGGAAAGCGCAAAGAAAATAATCCCTATGGACAATGCCCCAAAAATGGATAATCCCCACATCCATTTTACTAATTTTTGGTGAAGTGGTGCGCGTTCTTCGCGAAGTTCTTTAACGGTTTTTTCATGTTCCTGCATAGCGGCATTTAATTTTACTGGCACACAAATATAGTGGTTTTGCTATTTTTTTTAGGAAATATTTAATGTCGCAAGAGGTGTTGTTTCAAGATGTAAGATGAAAGAAGTATAAGACCTAAGACCTAAGACCTAAGACCTAAGACCTAAGATATTCAAAATGATATAAATCATATTCATCCTCTTATTTCTTATTTCTTAATACACAGCACTAACAAATAAAGCGGTTTCATTTTGTACGAGTTTTTTTCGTGAACGATGCACAAATATAATCTAAGTGGAAAGGTAGATGAAGGGGAGTCGAGTATTCGTAAGGGTTGGGGTATTATTTGCGGGGAGATTGGGATTGCGGATATTAAGTACGGAGATCGGTTTTACTCCGATACTTTATGTCCACAATCCCAATGTAATATTTTACAGCGTATCAAAATAATCATCCAGATAAGCGAGCCTGTCGTCCAGCCAAGTACTAATGTGTTCCATCTCATCTTCCAGCGGTACGACCATGTTCCACTTGGTAAACTCTCTTTCAAAAGATCCATTGAGTGTCATGAGTTCAGCGTAATATTCGAAGTAGCTCATGAGACTATTTTTGGAAAAAATACCACTTCTGGCACTTAACCATCTTTGCTTGAGGAGATTTTTAAAATTGCCAGCATTGGTTTCGATTAATCGGTTGAACAAGCCATTAGTCAATATAACATTGGGAGAAGTAGCGCTACCGTCCCAAAATCTTCCCCAAGTGCCATCCAAATCCCACGGCGCAATGAAAAATACCTCGCTGGTGTCGTACATTGCCAAAAACATATTTTTCCCCACATTATCATCTGCTCGCATCAGATTGAGGAACATGTAGTAGTCAGCGGCATTGCCCAATTGGAGATGATCATTGATTTGATTTTTGAATTCATCGTCGGAAGAGTACAGCACGAATCGGGTAAAATCGGAGATTGGATCCCAAAAAATACCTTCAGCTTCGGTATCTGGATATTTATGTTCCCAGCCATCCCAATAGCCGTTGAGAGAATCAGCTTCCTCCCAGTAGCCAGCAAAGGTAACGGTGCCATTGCCCCAATGCGTAGATTTGTACAGTACGCCAAAATCATCTGCACCATTTTCAAATTCCTTTAGCTGCAATTGTTTCCGATCCATTCTTTCTGATAGCATATAGATGCCACGATATCTATCGTCTATAAAAACTTCAACCATCTTCCCACGTACGCCACTTCTAGCATCAGGTTCTTCGTGGAGATAATAAACCTCCTGAAAGTCCAACCAGATATCCATAGAAACGCGGTGGCGCATCCTTCCTTTATCAATGTACATGGCATCCAAAATCCAGTCATCATCATCCCTCATTCCGAGCAGGGGAGCGTCTATCTTTTCACCCCCAAATGAATTTTTCCAAAGTTCGAGACCGTAGGCTTTTTTTGGATAGGACTGCGCCGACCCCCCTCGAAATTCGATACCGGCGTACGAGGTGAGTTCTCTTTCCGGCATTCCGTTTATCAGGAAGTCAGGATCGTTGATCTTAAATCCAATGGGTATCTTAGGATCATTTTGAATAGTCTGCCCATCGGTATCAATCTGGATAATGGGATGTCTGGTGAAGATGAGGAGGTATTCTTCTACGAAGGTATCGCACCAAGTTAGTTTGATGGGGAGTGGTTCGTTAACTTTTACTAGCCCCAGATCATTATTGCTCTCATTTGTAATTACTCTGTTATTAATGAGGATTTCTTGTGGCTCATTGGTGATTTCTACGAAGGGAGAAAATTCTACCTCGTAGTCGCTGATCGGATAGTAAAACGTTCTAGGGAAAGAATCGAGGGCTAAATCTGCCCCGTCCATCTTAAAAGACAGTAGATCGTAATTTTGAACGATGGGGGGAATTATGCAATCCTCATGGGGAGGTGATTTTTTTTTACAGCCAAAAAATAAAAAAAGGCATAAAGTGTAGGTCAAAAATCTTTTAGGATAATTGATTTTTTTCGCATTACCTCCTTGTTCGTCTGGACTGCTGTTTGTTGCGTCTGACTTCTCTTTTAGTGCATGAGCAAGTGCTGTTTTTTGTAATCTATTCATATGACTAAATATTTCTTTAATTGAGCATTGTCGCTGGGAAAATGTTTTTGGTAAAAAAAATTCAAGTTAGGAATTAAAATTTTTGATAAAAAATAAAATTTCGTCGCCTGAAAATCTCAATCAAACTTCTACCTTTGCGCTCACTTACCAAATTTGTCGTTTACCGATTTACAAACTACTTTCAAACATGAAATCTGACAAAGTTATCCTTATTATTCTCGATGGGTGGGGTCACGGGAAAAATCCCGAAGTAAGTGCTATCGCTCAGGCCGATACTCCTTATATAGATTCATTGTACAAAAATTATCCAAACTCCAAGCTAGTCACTTTTGGCGAACAAGTTGGGTTACCAGAGGGTCAAATGGGAAACTCAGAAGTTGGACATCTGAATATCGGAGCAGGAAGGATAGTCTATCAAGAATTGGCGCGCATCAACAAAGCGATCAAGGAGAAAACACTCCAAGAAAATCAAGTACTCCTTCGTGCGCTTGAATACGCAAAGGAAAAAAATAAATCTGTGCATTTGATGGGGCTTGTTTCTGACGGAGGTGTTCACTCTCATATCAATCATCTAAAAGCTCTTTGTGATATTACTCAAGATTATGATTTAAAAAAAGTTTACATCCACGCATTTATGGATGGGCGAGATACTTCACCAACGGGAGGCGTTGGTTATTTGAAAAATGTTTTACAACACATTGATAATCAACCAGTTAAGCTAGCATCAGTTATTGGTAGATA
>JBCCJE010000086.1:0-11213 GCA_039027925.1 Bacteroidota bacterium | reverse complement strand
GAAACATTGATTACCAAGTCAATGGTATAATTTCCAGCTTCTGCTACAGGAATATCTTCACCGTCATATTCCAACGTACCATTGCTAAAATCATCTCCAAAATTGATGTCATCAGCATCATTGGCTCTAAATCGAATACCACCCACTCCGAGGTCAGTAGTGATAGAAAGTACCCCTCTAGCTTCATCCCAAACCAAGTCCTCATCGGTACTCGTACCTCCCGCCGTAGCAGAACCTAACAGTCCCCAATTGGTCAATTGATTAGAATGTGATAGGTCGTTGAGGTTAGCCATGATAAGGTACATGCCTTTGCCTTCGTTGATCGGAATGTTGTTATCAATGCCCGCAAAATCGAGGACGCCGTCCATTTCATTATCACCCCAGTTAGTATCCCAACTTAGCCCTTGGGCAAATTTATACATAGCTGAATCTACGTCAAAGTAGATATACCCTTCGTAAATATCATCACTCTTGCGAGAATATACCGCCGTAGTTTCATCATCGGGCGCCCATCCTTGATAATCACCAGGTACGGTTAGTTTTGGATAAACAACCGCCGCCTGAAATGGATTCACTCTTACGGCTACCGCTTCGGAGCAAAGTGGATCTACCAAATCGCTCACCGTAGCGCACACCCTCAACTCTAGCTCATTGTCAAAACCAAAAGGCAACCCCTTTGCAAGTAGGATATTATTCAATCTTCCAACGGTCAACTCCTCGTAAGTCAGAGAGTTAGAAGAACCCAATGAAACTGGATCCGCAAAATTATTTCCAGCAGCATCAACCTCGACGGAGTAGGTAATACCCGCCTGATAACCAAAATCTGCGGCTGTCCATTCAAATGTAGTTATAATGTTATCAATGCTATTACTATCCAACGTAAATGTACTTCCCGCTGCGGGTACAGTTATAGTTGGAACAGCTCCGAGATCTACAACTGGATCAAGGTCTTTTTCTTGACAAGCTGTCATCAGGACAGCAAATGATAAAAAGGTTAGAATATATTTTTTCATAATTTTTTTAATTCAAAATTCATTAATTCCCCGAATTATCGGGATAAGCATTCAAGATTAATACCCCGGATCGTTTTGCTCTAAATTCGGATTTGCCCCGAGATCAGCCGCCGGAATAGGAAACCAATTAAAGCGATCCGCTGCACTTGTTCCTTCAGCTACTCCACCTTTCCAATCCCAGAGATAATCAGCAGAGGTCAACAATCCGTATCGCACTAAGTCGGTTCTTCGGTGGGCCTCCCAGTGCAACTCTCTCGCTCGCTCGTCCAGTATCCAAGGCAGCGTCAACTCATTCATACTAATCTCCCCCGAAGCCTCTCCGAAGGCGCGGAATCTAACTCGATTCACATACTCCAAAGCAGTGCCCATATCACCTCCCGAACCACCTCGTAGTACTGCCTCTGCGTACATCAAGTAAGCATCAGCCAACCGAAATAATGGGAAATCAGTATCTACCCAAGTGACATTCGAGCCATTAGAACCATCTCTATTGAGATTTTTAAATTTGGTAGGAGGATAGCCTTCGGTAAATTCTGGAATATCTCGAATCACTTTGTTTTGACCGTCCACGTGAAATAGTGCTCGACTATCCACAGTACTCGTTTCGATGGCATAAGTGTAATCAGGATTTTCCACAAATAACTTAATGGAATAAGTACCCGCATTGGGAATATTGATGTCCGCCCCTTCTCGTTCTAACAAAGCGTCCGCAGCGTCATCTCCAAGGTTAATATCCCAAGCATCGTTAGCTCGAAACTTGATAGCACCTGACACGAGCGAAGTCGTAATCGTCCACGCTTTTTCCGCAGGATCATAAGTCATATCTTGATCAACGTCCCAGCTTCCCGTAGCCGAACCAATCAAGCCCCAGTTGGCGGGTTCTAGTTCGTAAGTTAAGTTGGCTAAATCCACGCTCAAAAAATAACCACCAGCATCGGCAACTACGATGTTATCACCACCAGCCTCAAGCGTACCGTCCGCACCGCTATCACCAAAGTTTTCGTTAAAATTGTTGGCAGTCGTTATTTTGATTTGGGTATTTGGACTATCAAAAAATAGGTATCCCTCGTACACATCATTTGAGTCAGGAGAAGATAACTTGTTAGCTTGGTCAAATTGCCAACCGGCGTAAGACCCCGCCACAAAAACTTCAGGATACGTCCCGCCAGTTTGTGGAGCTACGATTGAGCCTCCACCAGATCCAGCAAGTACATCCCATTTGTCCACCAAAGCACTCGTGGATCGAACACCTCCCCAACCACTCTCCACTCCGAAGTTGCTAACAGCATCCATATTGCCTCCGATGGCAGCTCGAATGACAAAGGTCATCCCTCCCCAGGTTCGAGTGTTAGTTCCGTCAAAAACTATGGGAAAAATAATTTCGTCCGAGAGAAAGTTGTCTGCTAGGAAAATGTTTTGGTAGTTTTCATCCAATTGATAACCAGAGTCAATCACCCGCTGGGTATAAGTTATTGCGTCCGAGTAAGCATTTTTGTTAGCATACACTTCGGCGTTCATATACAATTTAGCCAGCAACATCCACGCAGCCGCTTGATCTGCCCTACCGTACTCATTAGTTCTTGGTGCCATGAGTTGCGACTCAATATCTAGCAACTCACCTTCAATCCAAGTGTATAAATCTGTTGCGTTAATTTGTTCTGGGAAAAAAGACCCTACGATGTCATCTTCGGTCACGAAAGGAACATTTCTAAAATGATCCAAAGCGTGCCAGTAACTCAAAGCTCTTAAAAATCTAGCCTCCGCTCGGAAGGTATTGACTTGATTGCGTAGCTCTCCCGTCACGCCTCTTTCGTCTAGTTTGTCGTCTGTCGTTTCTCGCAAGTACTCGTTACAGACAGAAATTTGGTAATAAATTCGACTGTAAAAAGCGAAAATAAAATTGTCGTTGGCATCCCACCCTAATCCGTGAAAATTTTGGATCGTCTGATCGTTCCAACCCACAACTGCTTCGTCGGTAGGAAATTCTTGATGATACCAAAGTGCTCTTAAATATTGTCCGAAGCCTTCGTCAATACCTTCGATATCGGCTTGCCCCGATGGCCCCTCTTGTCCCGAAACGGCAAGTCCGGCGTACAATTTAGCTAATACCTGTTGGTAAGCGTCAGGATTATTTTCGTAAAGGGTAGCCGCCGTGATTTGGTTGCTATCCAACGGAACGGTGTCTAGGTCTTTGACACATGAGGTAGGAAAAATAGCAATAGCCAATAACAATACAATTGGAAATCTAAGTTTTGTTAAATTTATCATAGTTGATTTTTTTTAAAAACGGTGGACGATAGACGGTTGACCTACGCTTCGCTTAACGATTATTTCGAGAAAGCATCGAGCAAAGTGGTCATTAGCCGTTTAGCGTCTTCTAAAAATTCGCATTTAACCCAATCAAAAATGTACGTGTTCTTGGGTAAAAATTATTATCAATTCCATTCTGGATTTCTGGGTCAACCCCCGTGTAGGGTGTAATCAAAATTGGATTCTGCAAGGTAGCCGAAACCGTGAGCGAGCCTTGATCTTTAAAAACCTCATTGAAACGATAGCTCGCCGTAATGTGATCTATTCTTAAAAAAGACGCATTTTGCACAAAGTGATCACTTAGATAAACAGGATTAACAAATCCAATGTTCTGAATCTCCGTCAGTACATTTCTCAACACATCGGGTGCGGTGTAGATAGAATTTAAAAATGCTCGATCCGACTGTGCATTGTTATACACATAGTTGCCGATGTGAGATCTTCCCGCAAAAGAAAAACTGAAATTTTTGTAATCGAAATTAGAAGTGAACCCGAAGAAATAATCTGGAGCAGGATTCTCGAATCGGTAGGCATCATCTGGCGTGACTACGCCGTCACCATTTCTATCCACAAACAAACCTTCGATGGGATTACCATCTTCATCGTAAACTTGCTCGCCTACGAAGTAAGAAAATGTAGGATGACCTACGCTGTGGATTTGGACATTGGTACCTACTCCACCGGAGATGCCTCCCGTCAAGACTCCCTGATAATTCGGATCGTCGGTTGCGGTTAGTTTCGTGATTTCGTTTCTATTACGTGTCATGTTTATCCCAAATTCCCAAAGCATATCTTTGGTTCTTACGGGAACGAAATTTAAGCCCAATTCGATTCCTCTGTTTTCTAAATTACCAACATTGGTCGTGATAAAATTAGAAAGGTTGGTGCCCGCAGGAATTGGAATTCGATTGAGGAGGTCTCTAGTTTCTCTTAGGTAAACATCCACCGACCCCGTAATTCGAGTATCCAATAATCCAAAGTCAAGTCCTGCATTGTAGGTAGTTGTCTCTTCCCACTTTAGGTTAGCGTCGTATTCTTCTGGTCGGAGGGTCGTGACGTACGTGTTGCCAAATTGGTATCTAGCATTTTGTAACCCTTGCGTATAGATCGGTAGATAAGCATAGTAATCCAACTCTTGGTGGCTGTCCCCGATGTCCTGCTGTCCTGTGATACCGTAACCCAATCGGAGTTTCAGACTATTGATTTTTCCTTTTTTATCATCAATAATTTTATAAGCCAAAGCGGCGGAAGGAAATGCGCCCCAACGATTATCAGAAGAAAATCGGGAGACCCCGTCGTACCGCATAGTGAACGTAGCGATGAACCTATCCATCAAGGTATAATTCAAACGACTGAAGAAAGAAACTAAAAATAACTCCCGTGGCTCGGCGGGTTTATCAATAAAATCAATACCCGCAACATCGGAATTGAAAGCGTCATCCTCAATAAAAAATCGAGACCAAGAGTAGCCCCCCATAATGTCAATTTTATGATCGGCGTTGATTTCTTTGACGTAGTTGAGGTAAAACTCCAACAACTCGTTGGTTTTCTTTTGGCGGAATTCATTATCTACCCCACCACCCGTAAGTGCATTATACGCAAAGGAGGCAGTACCTGGTATATCCTTATTTCCTTCTCCCAAGGAGTAATCGTAGCCCAAATTCAGATTAGCACGCAACTCTGGTAAAAACTTAAACCGATAATCTACGCTACCATTTATCAAGTAGCGCGTCACGTTAGCCCGATCTCTAGTCAAATCTAGCAGCGCAACTGGATTTTTTGGTGCTAGTACATTTGGATTTTGTAAAGAATCCGCAAAATAAGTAAAGTAACCTTCAAAAGGACTTGCGGGATCAAATACAGGTTGGGTAGGATCAAAAGAGACGGCATCTCCAATGGCAGCACGATCCGCAAATCTATTGTTAGTCCACATGCCTTTGAAGCTGAAATTCACTTGTAAAGTGTTATCCAAAAATCCGGGATTGAGATTCAACGCTGCCGTGGTTCTTTCGAATTTATCTGTTCTCAATACACCTTCTTTATTAGTATATCCTAAAGAAACTCGATATGGCAACACATCCGCAATTCCGCCCGAAAAACTAAAATTGTGATCGTGCCCGACTGCACCTGTGTATATTTCATCTTGCCAATTGGTATTGGCATCTCCCAGAGAATTGACCTCTACGCTGCCTTCTCCGTAGGTCTCCGTGATAAAGGCTCGGTAATCATCCGCAGAAAAAACATCCACCTCACCAATACGATTGCTAAAGGCGATGTTACCATTATAATTGACACTAATTTTTTTCCCTAAAGAACCTTTTTTAGTCGTTATCAAAATTACTCCGTTGGCAGCCCTACTTCCGTAGATTGCAGCGGCGGACGCATCTTTTAACACCGTGAAAGTTTCAATATCGTTGGGATTAATAAAGTTGAGGTTGTTTCGAGAACCTGACGTTCCGGAGTTATCCAACGGCACACCGTCAATAACGATTAGAGGATCGTTGGAAGCATTCAACGAAGAACCCCCTCTGATCCGAATGGTAGAACCTTCTCCCGGTGCACCTGAATTAGTGCTGATACTGACCCCCGCAATTTTTCCAGAAAGCAACTCCTGCGGTGAAGTGAGTTGACCCTTGTTAAATACCCTTTGATCTACCTCTTGGATAGATCCCGTAGCGTCTTCCTTCTTGGTAGATCCATATCCAATAATGACAACTTCATCCAGCACTTCGCCAGATGACATTTGTACATTAATGATATTGGATGCCCCAATAGTTACACTTTGACCAGCAAAACCAGTGTAGCTAAAAACCAAAACCTTGGCATCCGCAGAGATTTCCAAGGTGTAATTTCCATCAATATCAGTAGAAGTACCTACCGATGTACCTTCTACGATCACGTTGGCACCGATCAATGTTTCACCGTTTTCGGCATCAGTCACCGTACCTGTAATTGTTCTTTGTGCGGATACCGATAAGCCCAGCAGGAGGACTGCCAAGAGAACGAAGTATCCTTTCAGATTTGAAAAGTTGATTTTATGATTCATGTACAGTTTTATGTTTTGTTCGATAAAACGCTTTCAAAAAAATTTTACAATATATAATGTGTAGTTCTTGTCTATTAGTTTTTTTTGACAATGTAATATTAGCAAAGAAACATTAGATAAAAAAAGGATATTGGTAATAAATGTAAGAGGTGCATTTAGTTCACCTGCCGACATTTCAACCACTTAAACCATTGATAATGAATAACTTACGTACCACGAATTGCTTTTTTTAAATTTAAAAGTAATAGCTTTGTAATAGGAAAATTATAATAGTTTTATGGATAAAAAAGCGAATTTTACATCGTAAAACAAGAAAAAAACTGTCAACTTATTTTAAACTATTAAAAACAAAAAAGTGATGAAGAAACTCCAAATCCTTTTATTTCTCATTTCGATTACCCACCTTACATTTTCCCAAATAGTTAGTATAAATCCTTCCAGCGCAGGTGCTGACGATAACGCTACCCTGATTTTTGATGCCACCCAAGGCAACGGCGAATTGGTCGGTGCCAGCAAGGTGTACCTACACCACGGAGCAGTAACGGATGCGCCCGACGGGACGGCTTGGTCTTACGTAGTAGGCAACTGGGGACAGGATGATGGAGTTGGAGAAATGACCCAAGTACCCGGAGAGGATAACAAATGGCAAATCGAATTTGCACCCACCATCAGAGCACATTTCGGTGCTCCTACTAATGTGGATATTTTTCGATTATCCTTAGTATTCAGAAGTGCCGACGGCAATACCAAAGGAACAATCGCAGCGGGTGATTACAGTTGGGGGACGGTAGCCTCCAATTTGGATATTTACCTTAACCTTGATGCTGGAAATTTTGTTTCGATCAATCAACCGCAGGGTGATGGCGATTTTTTTGAAAATGGAGAACCATTCACTATCGCAGGTTCTGCATCGGGAGAAGTAAGTGAAATGAAAATTTGGATAGACGAAGGTAATGGATTCGAAGAAAAGTCAAGTGTATCCGCTGGAACAGATATCAGTTACACTTACGTACCAAGTGCGTCGGGATCTATCACCATAAAAATTACCGCAACGATCAACGGACAAATGGTTGAGGACGAAAAAGACTACAACGTCACTATTCAGCAAGCTACCGAAATCGTTGATTTGCCCGCTGGACTAAAAGCTGGTATCAACTACGATGACAGCGACGCCACCAAAGCTACCTTGGTACTACAAGCACCAGGGAAAGAATTTGTTTACGTAGTCGGAGATTTTAATGATTGGACGCCTTTGGAAAATTACCAAATGAAAAAGACACCCGATGGACAATACTTTTGGTTAGAGCTGTCAGACTTGACTCCACAGCAGCAATACGTTTTTCAGTACTGGATAGATGGTAATGATATAAAGGTAGGTGATCCCTACGCCGAGCAAGTAGCCGATCCGTGGAATGACCAATGGATTGACGAAGTTACTTTTCCTAACATACCTGACTACGACAAAACGGCGTACCACATGGCAACGGTACTACAAACTGGACAAACGCCTTTTGTGTGGGATCCTTCCGAAGATGACTGGGAAAGACCCAACGTGGATGATATTGTGATTTACGAATTGTTGGTTCGGGATTTTATTGGAACGCACTCGTGGAAAGATTTGGAGGATACTTTGGCTTACATCAAAAACTTGGGTGTGGATGCCATCGAATTGATGCCATTTAATGAATTTGAAGGAAACGAATCTTGGGGCTATAATCCAGCCTACTACTTAGCTCCTGATAAATACTACGGAACGAAGGATGACTTGAAACATTTTATCCAAACTTGTCACCAACAAGGATTGGCTGTCATCATGGACATGGTATTGAATCATGCCTTTGGTCAAAACCCAATGGTAAAAATGTATTTCAACGAAAGTGAAGGCAGACCCACGGCGGATAATCCTTGGTTCAATGAATTTTACGTAGGGCCCTTCGAGTGGGGTTATGACTTCAACCACGAATCGCAGTACACCAAAGATTTTATGGATAGAGTCAATAAATTTTGGATAGAGGAATACCACGTGGACGGCTACCGATTTGATTTTACCAAAGGGATGACTAACTACGCTCCCGGCGGAAATATAGACGGTTATGATATATCCAGAATTAACATCCTCAAAAGAATGGCTGACGAAATTTGGGCGGTGGACGACGAAGCCTACATCATCCTAGAGCATTGGGGCCCTGCCAATGAAGAAGGAGAATTGGCGGATTATGGTATGCGCATGTGGCGCAATCGAAGCTACGATTATGTCCCTGCGGTCAACGGAACGGGCAGCGGAAGCTTTGGAAATATGAACGCTAACTCCCACGTCTCCTACCACAATAGCCACGACGAAAGAAGAATCGCCGAGCACGCCCTTTCGGAAGGACTATCCAACGGCGGCTACGATGTAAGAAATCCACTCATCATGTACGAGCGCGTCAAAATGGCGGCGGCATTTACGTTCCTTTTCCCTGGCCCAAAAATGTTGTGGCAGTTTGACGAATTGGGATACGACATTCACATTGACTTCAACGGACGGACAGGTAACAAACCCCTTCCGTGGGGTCCCAATGGATTAGGTTACTACGAAGACCCCCTGCGCCAACACATCTATGATGCCTACAAGGGTATCCTCCACGTCAGAAAAAGCATCGGTCCAGATACCTTATCGTGGGCGGCTGCCAATCACAAACTCAATGAAACGGTTCGACGCATCAGCTACAACACCGTGGGTATTGATATGGTCGTGATCGGTAACTTTGGCTTAGATACCGAAAGCATCAATCCCGAATTTGCACAAACTGGCTGGTGGTACGATTACTTCTCTGGTGACTCTATCAATGTGACCGACACAGGCGAGATGATCGAACTCCGAGCGGGACAATGGCACTTGTTTACCTCCGAAAAATTATCAGACGGTATGCCGGGCGTAGTAGCGACCTACGATAATCCCGTGACTATTACCCCCTACCCTTTTACGAAGAGTACCGAAATCACCGTTCGGTTCGATGCTGCTAAAGCATTTCCCAACGGAACGGCAGGATTAGTGGGTGCTGATAAAGTGTACTTCCACTCGGGCGTCATCCTCGACGATCCTAGTAGCACAACGCTTGAAAATGTAGTGGGCAACTTGACGGATGATGGCGTAGGTCAAATGACCCAAGTAGGAACGGATCTTTGGGAAATTACCCTAACGCCCAAAGATTACTATGGACTAGCAGACAGCGAAGAGCCGTTTAAAATTGGGATGTGGTTCAGAGATGAAAATAATGTCAACCGAGGATTTGGTTTCCGTGATGGTGTCATCTTCTTCGATGTGGACTCCGACCGACCTTTTATAACAATAGAACCACAAGGTTTTGATATCGAAGATGAAATCACAATCACCTTCAATGCTAAAAAAGGCAACGGAGAATTAATTGGTGCTGATAAAATCTATATCCACAGTAGTATTGATATTACCGATACCAACACGCCACAAAACTCCGCTTGGAATTATGTGACTGGAAACTGGGGACAAGATGACGGCATCGGTGCAATGACCGAAGTAGCGAACCAACCCGATATTTGGGAAATTACGCTAACGCCCAAAGATTATTACAACCTTCCCAACGGAAGTACGGCTTACTGGCTAGCAGCGGTATTTAGAAGTCCCGACGGCAACGTAAAAGGTACGGGTAATCCAGGGCCACTCCCCAATGGATTTATCCACACCAATCAAGATTTCTTTATTGAAAATGACTTTACGATCAACACTACGGATGTCGATGGAAAAAATATTCAAGCGGCCATCTATCCGAATCCTACCCAACTCAATCAGGTACAAATCTGGATGAACGGGATGGAAGGCAATGTTCAAATGGAACTGTATGATCTAAGAGGGCAATTGCTAAAAACCGAACTCGTCAATGTTTTCGGAGAATATACCCATACATTTGATTTGAATAATGTCGGCCAAGGGATGTATATGATAAGAATGGTTGGAGATGGATTTGTGGTGACGAAGCAATTGGTTAGGAAGTAAGTTTTATAGTACAACGTATTCGAAAAAAAAGCCAATGACCGAGGGGTTATTGGCTTTTTTGTTCTATCCATATATGGACTTATGGAAACATCTGAAAATGATTTTTAAACACGGTACTTAAAATAACCATTTTATTTTTTTACTTTTCTTTCTTTTTGTATTTTTCCATTCTTTAATATGAAGTAGACGCTCTGGCTTATCTTCATTTTTATAATTTACACAGCTAATTTTTTTGAAAATACGAACTTGGCTTCGTCCAATTTATTTGTATCACTTATTAAGCCAAGATATAATAGTGATAAATTTTTAGCATCGTGCTGGCTCAACAAGTGATACAAACCTTAGTGTTAGCTGTGACTAAGAAAAAAATAAATGGAAGGAATAATTGACAAACTTCTTTTAAAAGATAAAATCGAATATCAGGGTTCGTTCGAGGAATTGAAAAAAAGATTGAATGACTCAAAAAATAGAAAATATAGAGTCGAATGGATTTCAGATAAAGAATTTAAATTTCTATCAAATTGGTCTTTGGGTACAATGATAGTAAATGGATTACCAGGAGCAGTTGACGGAATCAAAGGATATGGAACAATTAAAGATCTTAAAGAAAATAACAAAATTGAGATTCAGTTGAAAACGAAAGTAAGAATTGAAATGTATTTCATAACTGGAATATTTGTATTCTTTTTCGTCGTAGGAATATTGAGTAAAGAAAAATTTCCAATATGGATATATTTTCTTTTACCAATTTTTCTAATTTGGTTTTGGGGCGTTTATCGAATTCAAGAAAATTCACTTTTTAAGAAAGTCAAGCAACATTTGAAAAATTGAG
>JBCCJE010000085.1:0-11281 GCA_039027925.1 Bacteroidota bacterium | reverse complement strand
GGGACATTCGTTAATGTCGCTTTTATATCTATTTTTGAGGTATCTTTTCTAGTTAAGTCTTGGATTTCGACTGGCTCATAATTATATTTTTGAGCTACTTTCTCATCCAAGCGGACTTTCATATCTTGGCTCTGAAACATGATAAAGCCCACGATCAATCCCAACACTACTTGACCTAATATTTTGGTCTTCCCCGCTAGTCCTTTTTTATCTTTTTTAAAAACCTTAATGTAATCGTCCGTAAATCCAATGATCGCCAACCAACTCGTCACGAGTATCATCACAATGGAATACATATTCGTCAAGTCTGCCATCAGCAAAAAAGGAATTAAAATCGCCATGATGATAATGATACCACCCATGGTAGGTGTTCCTTCTTTTTCCTTCTGTCCTGCAAGACCTAGGTCTCTTACGGTTTCACCAACTTGTAATGCTTTTAGGAATTTGATAATGCGACCTCCGAATATTAGGGATATAATCAGAGATAATATCACGGCTACGCCTGCACGAAAGGAGATAAATTGGTACAGATCGTCTCCCGAGAATTTGTAGTTTTCTCCTAAATACTCTAATAAGTGGTAAAGCATTGGTCAAAAAAAATTGTCGGCTTCGTTCGTTTCGCTTATCTCGAAAAATCGAGATAGGTATGCTCTTCTCACGGTGTAAGTTTCGATGAGGTATTTAGGAATGAGTGGTAATGAGGTGTTCATCCCTTGGGTTTTTGGTCAGCTGTTTTTTTGATTTTTTTGAAACCTGTGTTTATGTCAAATTTATAGTCATTCCAAAAAATTAAACTCGGATTGACTTATATTCTTGAACTCAAATTTCTACCTAACGGCAGACGGGCACTTTTTTTAAAAAAAATTAATAGCTGCAGCAGTAAATCAACTCTACTGCCACAACTATCAACCAAAGTGAATCTGAGAATGATAATCTTTTTTGGATTATGAATTTAGGATTATGGATTATGGATTATGGATTATGGATTATGGATGGTACGAATTGGGATCATCCATAATCTTGAATCCATAATCCATAATCTTTATCTCATAATTCTATCAAGTATCTGCTTGTCATCAAATGGAAACTTTTCCCCATTTATTTCTTGGTACTTCTCGTGTCCTTTTCCCGCTACGAGGATGATGTCGCCATTTTGTGCTAAGTGGCACGCCGTGCGAATCGCTTGTAAACGGTCGGTGATCGCTAGTACTTTTTTGACCGCTACGATCGGGACACCAGTCATCATATCTTCCATTATTTTTTCTGGATCTTCCGTGCGAGGATTATCCGACGTGATGATGACCTTGTCGCTATAGATGCAAGCCGTTTTTGCCATTACGGGTCGTTTCTTTTTATCTCGATCTCCTCCGCAACCGACAACGGTGATGACTTGTTCATTTCCTTTCTTTAACTTGTCAATAGTGCTCAGGACTTTTTCCAAAGCATCGGGAGTGTGGGCATAATCAACGATGGCAACTACTCCCGTTTTTTGATTTATAATATAATCGAAGCGACCCTCGGCTGATTTTAATTGACTTAGAATTGTCAGCGTCTCCATTTCGTCTTTTTCTAACAATACACTTACGCCGTAAGCGCAAAGTAAATTGTAAGCATTAAACGCTCCAATCAGTCGCCCAAAAAATTCATTGCCGTTGATGTCAAGGTGAAGCCCCGAAAGACTATTTTCTACGATCTTGGCTTTGAAGTCTGCTTTTTTGCGTAGGCTATATTTTTTGATTTTGGCCTTGGTGTTTTGCACCATTACCAAACCATTTCTGTCATCTACGTTGGTCAATGCAAAAGCATGGTTAGGCAAATCATCGAAAAATCTTTTCTTAGCATTCAAATATTCTTTGAATGTTTTGTGATAATCCAAATGATCGTGGGTCAAGTTGGTAAAAACGCCTCCTGCATAGTTCAATCCCGCAATCCTTCTTTGGTGTATGGCGTGTGAACTCACTTCCATAAAGGCGTAGTCACAGCCCGCATCTACCATGTCTCTCAGCAGCGCATTCATCTTTACTGCATCGGGTGTGGTGTGCGTGGATGCAATTACTTTGTTACCAATTTTGTTTTCGACAGTAGAAAGCAATCCACATTTGTATCCCATTTTTGAAAATAGATCATGCAAAAGGGTTACGGTGGTTGTCTTTCCGTTGGTGCCAGTCACTCCAATTAATTTCAATTGCTCCGATGGATTTCCGTAAAAATTAGCAGCCATTGTGCCAAGGGCTTCCGCCGAATCAGAGACTTTAATATAAGTCACACCTTTGTGTAACTTTTTGGGTAATACTTCACAAACGATGGCAATTGCTTTGCCTTGAAGCGCATTGGCGATAAATTGATGACCGTCAGTTTGTGTTCCTCGGGTAGCTACAAAAATGCTCCCTGCACTTACTTGACGAGAATCGAAAGTTATATTTTTAGCCTTTAACTCCGACTCTCCTATCAGTTTATCAACTTTTACATTTTGCAATATGCGCTTCAAGACTAGCAGATTTTGTTGAGTTTTATAATTCATTTTTGTTGAATGTTAACGAAAAATCAATTCCAACTCTCCCTTTGGTCGCTTTTGAAATCAATTTTTCGTTGACCAAAAATGAATTATAAAACAGGAGGTTTAAAAACATTACATTTACAAACCTCGTTTAGTGTTTCAAGTGCGAGAAGTTTCTCGTACTGTTTGTGTGTGTTAAAATAAAGTAGTGTGTAGTATGAGTATGTTTAAGATTGGTAATGTTAAGAAAATTTGTTTTTTGTAAATTTGCCTTCTACAAGGATTTTCTAACCAATCGAAAATTTTTCTTTTCGTTTTACCTTAGCTTTAAGTTTATTTTTTGTCCCTTGATTTTAGTGCCCACTTTTAAAGATTGTAGTGCTACTTTTCCCGAACCTTCGAAGGTTACTTTCAGTCCTAAATTCTCCAAAATGTAGAGTGCATCTCTCAATCCCATTCCCACTACGTTGGGCACTAAATCTCTACTGATATACCTTGGCGCAATGTGAAGGGTATCGGTACTTGCTGTCAGTACTGCCCAATTTTTCACACCACTATCCGTATGCGGAAAATTTAGCTCTGCCAAAATTCGATCTACGTCTTTTCGATAACCTACGTCCAGTTGAGGCATTTTTTTCTTATCGGTATATCTTAATCTTTTTTGGCTTTCTTTAGGGTATAAATCTTTTTGTTCGATAAAACATTTATCGGCTATCTCTCTAAAAATCGGCCCTGCTACTTCCGAACCGTATCGCCCATTTTGCCGAGGTTCAGTAATAACCACGATACAAGAATAAACGGGGTCTTCGGCTGGAAAATATCCCGCAAAAGAAGCGCGGTACTTGATATTTTCTCGCTGATCAAATTTGTAATAGTTGATCTGTGCCGTACCTGTTTTTCCCGCAAAACGATAGCGATTGGATTTCAATTTCTTAGCCGTTCCTCTCTCCACCACCCCTTCTAACAATTCTTTTACTTTTTTAATAGTAGCTGATTTCGCAATTTGTTCCTTGACTACTATGGGTTTGAACTCTTTTAAAGTTTCGCCAAAATGTTGAACCTGAGTGACCAAGTGTGGTTTCATCATTTTTCCGTCATTGGCAACGGCGTTGTAAAGATTCAACAACTGCAAAGGCGTCATTTCTATCTCGTAACCAATTGACATCCAAGGCATTGTGACCCCGCTCCACTGATCTTCTTTTCTTCGGCTAGGGTCTTTGACGTAAGGCTCATCTTCTCCGTGAATTTCAACATTTAGCAATTTATCTAATCTAAAATTTCGGAGATGTTGAATGAATTTTTCCTCTTGGTCGGTATCAGCGTAATACTTCTGAATGAGTTTTGCGATTCCGACATTAGACGAAATCTCAAAAGCTGTTCGGATAGAAGTAGAATCTAATTGATGATAAGAGGCATCGCGCATTTCCAGCTCGTAGAAATTGTAAATACCTTGTTCTAAATTAACCGTATCGTCAAGTTCCACGTACTCGTCTTCCAAAAGTGCCATCATGGAAGCGAGTTTGAAAGTAGAACCAGGTTCTACTTTTTCGCCCACTGCGTAGTTGAAGTCTTCGTACCAGCCCGTAGTCTGTCTTCCGAGATTGGCAATGGCCTTAATCTTACCTGTTTTGACTTCCATCACAATAGCAGTTCCATTCTGCGCATCGTGGTGTTCCATACCTCGTAACAATGCTTTTTCAACTATGTCTTGAACATTGACATCAATAGTTGTCACGATATCATTTCCGCTAATGGGCTTGATTTTTTTCAAGTCGTCAACGGGTATCCAAGTCTTTGAAGTTGATTTATAAGCAATTATTCTTTCACCATCTGTCCCTCCTAATTCTTTGTCAAAGTATCCTTCGAGACCAACTTTTTTCCCGTTGGGTCTAGTGTAACCAAGTGTTCTTCGAGCTAGTAAACCGTAAGGTTTTTTTCGTTGGAAATTTTCTTCGGCGATAAAACCACCACCGTATTGGCCTTCACGAAATATGGGCAATTTTTTCATTTGCTCATACTCAGGAAAAGAGGCTTTCTTCTTAATGGAGATGTACCTTCTGCCGGCATTCCTTGCGTCCACTAGAGAATCTCTCAGCCCTCCTTCGGTAAAGTAAAATTCATCACCAATAAAAGGCATCAGCCCAACTGCCAATTGATCAATCTCAGTTTTGAATAGATCATTGGACGCCTGCGTCGCATCAAAATATATGTCAAAGAACGGAAGTGAAGAAGCCAACAAAGCACCATTTTCGGTAATGATATTTCCTCGGCTTGCTTCTATGGGTACAGATTTTACGTGCTCTTTTTTTCCTAAATCTCTCCAACCTGCACCTTCGATTACATTAATTTTTACAGCGTAGTAAAAAATGAGGCCCGCACACACTACCACTAATCCTAACACGATGTACACGCGGTATAAAACTTCATTTTTATTTTGACTCATTGCTTTGAGTATTGAGACTGAGTGTTTCGGGTATTGAGATTTTTAATTCAACTCTTTCGTCTCAATACTATTTTTTCTTCTCGATGATAATTCGCTTAGGAGGTGACGAGGGCGCATTTTTAAGCCCAATCTCTTTTACCACTTTCGTAACTTCTGATTGCTTGGTGGCATACATCAAGTCCGCTTTGATCGAATTATACTCCCATTTTAGTTCCTCTATTTCTTCTTGGTACTTTTGAATCTGATAGAGTTTTTTCTCTGAATAATGGGCATTCATAATGTATATCAACCCGATAAATCCTAAGAACAAAACAAATGGCAAATTTTTGATAACAGCTTCTGCGCTGAAGTCTAGCGTCAAGTAATCTGAAATCGTTTTGGGTTTTCCCACTTTGCTTTAATGATTAATAGTTAATGATTATGATTAACCATAATTTTCGTGAATCAATCGTTAATCATTTTTTCCGCTATTCTCAGGCTTGCGCTCCTTGCTCTCGGATTTCTTTTTATCTCCTCCTTTGAGGGAAGTATGGGTTTCTTTGTGATAATTTTAAATGGACGGTAAATATTTCCGTAAAAATCTTTTTGGGGTTCGCCTTCGAAGTTGCCCGTTTTCAAAAATTTTTTCACGAATCTATCTTCAATGGAGTGATAGGTAATGATGACCAAGCGTCCTCCTGATTTTAGTACTTCGAGCGAATCGGTGAGGAAGGTCTTTAGGACTTCCATCTCGTTGTTCACCTCGATGCGGAGGGCTTGAAAAACCTGCGATAAGTAACGTACCCGCTGCCCTCGGATGTAAGGCTCTAGCACGCCCAAAAAATCGCTAGTGGAGTGAATCGTTTTTAATTGTCTCTCTTTGACTATTGCTTCGGCAAGGGTTTTGGCATTTCGGACTTCGCCGTATTGACTAAAAATACGTTGTAGGTCTTCGGCGGAATACGCATTCAAAACAGCTTTGGCAGTCAACTCGTCTTGTTGATTCATTCGCATGTCCAGTTCGGCTTCAAATCGGTACGAAAAGCCTCTTTCGGCTTTATCGAATTGGTGCGATGACACTCCGAGATCTGCTAAAATTCCATCTACTGCTTTTGCGCCATGCAACCGTAAAAATCTTTTTAAATACTTAAAATTATGAGGAACGAAAGTAAATCGTTCGTCGGTCGGCAAGTTGGGCAACACGTCTTCGTCTTGGTCAAAACCAAAAATGCGAGTGTGCTCATCCGCCCGTTTAAGTATTGCTCTCGTATGACCTCCTCCACCAAAGGTAGCATCCACATAGATGCCCCTTGGTTTTATCATCAAAGCATCTATGCTTTTATCCTTGAGTACGGGATCATGGTAAGCCATACATTTAAAGTTGGTCGTTGGTTTTTAGGTGTTTACGCCTGATTGGGCGGATTACCGTTTCTGGCTTTTCCCATCACTTCCTCGGCAAGGTCGGAGAAGTCTTCGGGTTCTTCTTCAAGAACACCGTTGTATTTATCTTTTTCCCAAATTTCAATTTTGTTCGTGTGCGCAAATAAGACCAATTCTCTTTTTTCCTTGGTAATGCCGATATAATCCAGCAGTTTTTGGGGCAAATTAATTCGGTCAGAACTATCTGTATTGACCTCAGTTGCCCCTCGAAAAAAATACCTCACAAACGCTCGATTCTTTTTCACGTAGGTATTCAACTGATTGACCTCCTCGCTGACGATGTCCCAAACTTCTTTGGGATACAGGGTTAAACATTCCTCGATACCTCGATTGACTACAAAAAAATAAGGTTCGTTATCTTCGTTTTCGCCTAGTTGTTTTAGGAGCGGTGAGGGCATTCGCACCCTACCCTTTGCATCGAGTTTGCAATCATATTCTCCTAGTAGTCGAGGCATTTTTGTTTTTTGAATATATTATATCATAAAATACAATTCAAAAGTAAAATTTTTGTCCACAAATTACCACTTTCTGCCACTTTTTTTTCGATAAAACTTTTCCATAGCTCAACCCTACTTTTTTATATCATCACATTATTGTCAAATTTAGAAATCAATGCATTTTACGTCATCAAATAATGAATAAAAATACATTTTCAAGAAATAATGGATAAAACTGATGGGTGGGAGAAAGTGGCCAACGGAGATTATATTTTAGCTACTTTTTGAAAAATGGGTAGTAGGGAGATTTTCGACGGAGTATCTCTTCTCATAATATACTGATAATCAGTAATTTATGAATTTTTAGAAATACACTTTTCGGGAGGAAAAATTCGATTAAAAAGGAAAGTGGGAGAAAGTGGGTGGATTGATCTACGCAACGGCGTTAGAGAAGGATAGCTACGCCGACGGCAAGTAAAGAATGGCGCTTTAGTATTTGCTCTCAGAAAAATATATTTTTACGAAAAACATAGTTCAAATGACAGTCCACTTAAAGAGACAATTATTCACGGTTAAGGAATATTATAAAATGGCCGAAGTAGGTATCCTCAAATCTTCGGACAAAGTGGAATTATTGAACGGAGAAATCATACAAATCAGTCCAATAAACAACTACCACGCAAATATTGTAGATGCCATACAAGAGTTGCTCGCCTATGAACTATTGGGAAAATATAAAATCAGAATCCAAGGTCCAATTAGGATTAATCGCAACTCAGAACCAGAACCCGATATTTTGGTCTCGATCAAACCTCCATCAAAAAACTACAAAAAGAATCCTCATCCAAGCGCAAAAGATGCCTTGCTAATCGTAGAAGTTTCTGATTCTACTCTACAAAAAGATAGGCAAATCAAGCTTCCAATTTACGCAGCAGCAAATATTCCTGAATATTGGATAGTGAACTTAGTGGACGAACAAATAGAAGTCTATCTAAAACCCAAAGGAGAGCAATACCAAATTAAAAAAATTTACGAAAAAGGAGATACTATCAAGTGTAGCCAACTAGATTTTAAGTTATCAATAGATGACGTTTTCTGCTAGCTTTTTGCGTAAGAACCGAAGAAACTTTTCCACTTCATACTCAAAACACCCATCACCGCTTCTTTGATAATACCACCGTGCATTTTTGAATCCCCCTCTACCCTATCGGTAAAAGTAATGGGTACTTCGGCGATTTTAAATCCGAGTGTGCGGGTAGCAAATTTCATTTCGATTTGAAAAGCATAGCCGATAAAGCGAATTTTATCAAAATCAATTTTTTCTAATACGCTTCGGGAGTAACACACAAAACCCGCCGTAGGATCTTTAACGGGCATCCAAGTAATTAGGCGAACGTACCAAGAGGCGCCGTAGGAAAGTAAAATTCGATCCCAAGGCCAGTTCTCTAATCTTCCGCCTTTGACGTAGCGTGACCCAACGGACATTCCTTTACATTTTTCGGCGGCATCGTACAACCGAATCAAATCTTTTGGATTATGGGAAAAATCTGCGTCCATCTCGAATATAAAATCATAGTTGCGCTCCAATGACCATTTGAAGCCGTGGATGTAGGCAGTACCTAATCCTAGTTTTCCAGTCCTTTCTTCTAGGAATAAAGATTGAGGATATTTCTCTTGAAGTGATTTTACGATGTCAGCAGTGCCATCGGGAGAGCCATCATCCACGATGAGAATATGAAAAGCCTTGCGGAGCGAAAATACAGCCTCAATGATTTTGGCTACATTTTCTTTCTCATTATAAGTAGGTATGATAACTATGCTATCCGACAAAGTAGTAATGTTAATTCCTTTTGATTGAGTTTCGAGTTGATACAACGGCAAATATAATTTTTTTTTACGGATGGAAAAGATGTTGAATATGTTAATCAGTAGAACAAAACTTTTTCGTGAATTTATGATAAATGTTTTACGTTTAGCTCTCCTCAGTTTTAAGACCAAGACTAGAGTACCTAAACGACAAAGCGAGATGGTCGTTTCGTTTGTGAAACAATTTTCCCAACATTAAGAACCGTAAGAAAAATAAGGTAGGAGTTTTAGTTATTTTGCTGGTTGTTATCATCAGATTACAATCTATTGCGAAATTGTAAGTTGATTACTACTATTCATATTTTCGTGAAAGAAGAGAGAGAAGTAACAGAAAAAAGTAAAGATGTCCTCCTCTCTCCTCTAAGATATTATATCCGAGGAAAACGATTAGGTTCACTTTCCCGCATCATATTGTAGATCACTTCAAAAATATCTTCGGCATTGGGTTTTGTAAAATAATCTCCATCCGAACCGTAAGGTGATCTATTAGCACGTGCCGTGATAGTAGATGGCTTAGCGTCCAGATACTCGTAACCGCCTTGTTTTTCCAAAACCTCTTGCATCATGTAGGCCGTAGCACCACCCGGAAAATCTTCATCCAAAAATACTACCCGGTTGGTCTTTTTCAGAGATTCTACTATTTGGTGTTCCAAGTCAAAAGGTAACAAAGTCTGTACGTCAATCAACTCTACGGAAATATCGTAATGCTCTAACAGTTTTATCCCAGCTTGCGCCACTCTTACACACGAGCCGTAGGTCACCAAGGTAACGTCTGTTCCAGGTTGTAAAACTTCGGGGACGCCCAACGGAACGGTAAACTTATCTACGTTATCTGGGAGCCGTTCTTTTAATCTGTATCCATTGAGGCATTCGATAACCAAGGCGGGATCATCTGACTTCAACAGTGTGTTGTAAAATCCAGCAGCTTGCGTCATGTTCCGAGGTACACACACGTACATTCCCCTCAATGATCCTAACAACATTTGAATAGGTGATCCTGCGTGCCAAATACCTTCCAAGCGATGTCCACGGGTTCGAATGATGGCAGGTGCTTGTTGCAGATTATCACTACGCCATCTCAGCGTAGCTAAGTCATCGGTCAGTGGTTCTAGTCCATAAATCAAATAATCCAAATACTGAATTTCTGCAATGGGCCGCAGTCCTCGCATGGCCATTCCAATGGCTTGCCCCATAATCGTCCACTCCCGGATCCCCGTATCAAATACTCTTTCTACTCCAAATTTCTCTTGCAAACCCGCAAATCCTTGGTTAACATCTCCGATATAACCTACGTCTTCTCCAAAAGCAAATAATTCGGGAACGCGCTTGAGGGCTTTTTCAAAACACTTATTCAGCACTTCAAACCCGTTCATTTTTGGAGACTTATCCGTGTAAACTGCGGGCACTACGGGCACTTTCAAAGCTGACTTCGGAGAGTGACTGTAAAGGTGAGTATGATACCGTTCGTCTCCGAGTGCTAAAGTTTGATCTATCCAATGGGCCAACTCTGCTCTTTCCTTGCTATCGTTGCCGATAGTTGCAAAAAGCATTTTTCTAGCATTGGCTAAAATCTCTGCGATGGTAGGACTAAAGAGATTATTCAATTTTTTGTGGAGCGCATAAACCTCGTCAGGATTATCAACCGCTGCCTGAAGTTGCGTGTATATGTCAGAAACGATCTGTCGCTGTTCTTTGATTGGACTCGTAAAAGTATTCCACGCTTGATTGCGTGCTTCCTTTACCGCTTTCTTAGCATTATCCCGTAGGAGTTCTGCCTCCTCCTCCGTGAGGAAGCCCTCCGAAATCATCCACTCTTGCATCCGCTTGATACAATCGTTATCTCTTTCCCATTCCAAGCGTTTTTTGGATTTGTACCGTTCGTGCGATCCCGAAGTGGAGTGCCCTTGTGGTTGGGTCAGTTCATCTACGTGGTACAGGGCAGGATTATTCCCTTTTCGCATGAGCGTTGCTCCTTCTTCAAATGTTTTTCTCAATCCAACGTAATCCCAACCTTTCACCTTATATATATGGTAGCCCACTCCCGCTTCGTTGATTCTGAAACCTTCCAAAACTTCGGAGATACTTCCCTTAGTGGTTTGGTATTCTTTCGGAACGGAGATACCGTACCCATCATCCCAAATGCAAATGGCTAAAGGTACATTCTGCACGCCCGCTGCGTTGACCGTTTCCCAAAAAACACCTTCCGAAGTACTAGCGTCACCTATCGTGACCCAGCTAATTTCGTTGCCTCGGTTGGAAAATTTATTGCGTTTAATTTCTTTCGATTCTTTGTATTTTTTTGAAGCCAAAGCCAAACCGAGTGCTCGCCCCATTTGACCACCCGTAGAAGAAATATCCGCCGAGATATTATACATATTTTTTTGCTCCAGCCAGTCGCCTTTTTTATCAAAAAACGGAGACGCATAGTGGCTATTCATTTGCCGACCACCCGAAAAGGGATCATTTTCAGGGTCTGCGTACAATTGGGCAAAGAAATCTTCAATCGTGCTCAGACCCAGCGCAAACATAAAAGTCTGATCTCGATAGTATCCCGACCGCCAATCTCCTTTTTTAAAAGCGCGCGCCAAGGCTACTTGCGGCACTTCTTTACCATCGCCG
>JBCCJE010000084.1:0-11288 GCA_039027925.1 Bacteroidota bacterium | reverse complement strand
GATGGAACTAACTTTGCGTCCGTAGTCCCGTTTTTTTGTTGCGATATTGGCTCAACGGTCATGGTCGAGTTAAGGATAAGCGATGCTGCTGGCAATACCAATTCTTGTATGGTAGAAGTGGAGACGGAGGACAAGTTAGCACCGAACATCGTGTGCCCAGCGGACAAAACGATTACCTGCGATGATGATACTTCCACCGCTTTCACGGGGGAAGCCGTTGCTACGGATAACTGTTCGGCGGTTACGATTACGGTAAATGATATCTCCAACACGGTGGATGATTGTGGAGAAGGACAAATTACGAGGGTATTCACGGCAACGGATGCGGCGAACAATACCACTTCCTGTATCCAAATCATCACGGTAGAGAATCCCGATCCATTTTTTATCAATGCGAATAATGAGTTAGATCCCAATGATGATATTGTCTGGCCCATTGACTATACGACGAATACTTGTGGTCAGGGATTAGAACCCAATCAATTGCAAACACCCTACAACTTCCCAGTGATTGATGAAGGTCTCTGTAATAACATCGCCACTACGAATGAAGATCAGGTGCTGGAGTTTGGTGCACAGGATGCTTGTTTGAAAATACTCAGAAAATGGATAGTCATTGATTGGTGTCAAGTAGGTCAAAACCAAGATCTGACGCAACCGGGCCCTGGAATTTGGCACTACACGCAAGTCATAAAGGTGGTGAACTCATCTGCGCCCGTAGTGACTTCGTTTACGGGCGATGAGGTGATCGGAAATTTTGATGCAGATTGTGGAAGTGCGTTTGCGGCCTTCGAGATTGAGGTAGATGATGATTGTAGTGCTGCCGCTGATATTTTGACCACGTGGGAATTTAGCAATGGAATAGCGGGTACAGGGCTTTCGGCATCGGGTGCTTTCCCCAACGGAAATTACAACCTCACATTTACCATCAACGATCAATGTGGCAACATTACCACCTTCGTTCACGACTTCGAGGTGAAGGACTTAAAGCCACCTACTCCCGTTTGTATTTTTGGTATAGCGACGGTGACTATGCCGAGTTCGGGTAGTGTGTTGGTCGTGGCGACTGATTTTGAAAGCGGAAGTAGCTACGATAATTGTACGGACTACGCCGACTTACATTTTTCTTTTTCGGAAGACATCATGGATGATAGTTTGGTGATTAATTGTGCAGATATACCTGCTGATGGTTTAGTTCCAGTTTCAATTTACGTGACGGATGCGGAAGGGAACGCTGATTTTTGTACGACTTTCGTCAATGTTCAAGATCCCACTCAGAACTGCCAAGGACTCATCGGGCCCACATTTATTGGGACAATCGAAACCGAAGAGCAAGTGGGTATTGAGGATGTTACAGTTTATGCTATTAATAAGATTACAGGCGATACATTGTATAATAGTATTACCTCCTACCCGGACGGAAGTTATTATTTTTATAATTTTAGTGGGGAGGCTTTTGATATCGTTCCAACAAAAGATGTGAATCACTTAAACGGCGTGACCACCTTCGATTTGGTCTTGATTGCTAAACATATCCTTGGTGTGGAGTTATTAGACTCTCCTTATAAATGGATAGCAGCGGACGCCAATCATTCAGAGACCATTACCACTTTAGATATAGTAAAACTCAGATCGTTGATTCTGCACATTGATGATGATCTTTCCGATAATACATCTTGGCGTTTTGTACCTGAAAGTTATGTCTTTCAAAACACAACCAACCCACTCGCTGACGATTTTCCTGAATTTATTACTGTGGAGGGAAACTTTATAACGGAGAATTTCATAGCTGTAAAAATAGGCGATGTTAACGGGACGGCTCTTCCCAATGCGCTGCACCAATCAGAGACCAGAAACTACGATGGGACTGTAGCTTTTGAGCTTGAAAATAAATCATTCGCAGCGGGAGAATCCGTACGTGTAGATCTTTATGCTAATGATTTTAAAAATATTGAAGGGTACCAATTCGCTTTAGAATTTGATCCATCAGCCCTTGATTTTATTGAGGTAGTAGAACATTTACAAATTTTAGATGAGAATAATTTTGGTTTGGAAAAAATAGCTGATGGGAAAATTTTTACGAGTTGGAGTAGGGGAGAGGCTCAAAGTTTAGAAAACGACGATGTACTTTTTTCCATTGCGTTCAATGCTAAAAGAGCAGGTCATTTTAGCGATGTACTTTGGCTCAATGCCAACGCAATGCCTGCCGAAGCGTATGCCCCCAATCAATTTTTAGAAGTTGGGCTTTCATTTAAAAATGAAGAAAAGTCGAAGGTGGCATTGGAGTTATTGCAGAATACGCCTAATCCATTTAAGGCAGAAACTACTATTGGTTTTTACTTACCCGATAGAGAACGTGTAGTGTTGAAATTTTTCACCACATCGGGAAACTTGGTTAGAGCGGTTGAGGTGAACGGTGTGAAAGGTTTCAACACATTGGTGATAAGCAAGGAAATGTTGGGAGCAGGTGTTTTTTATTACCAACTCCACACGTCGAATGGAATCCTAGTAAAAAAGATGGTTCTATTGGATCAATGAATATTATAATTCACCCGAAAATTTATGATAGATTCCTTACTGTCTTATCATAGTTTTGATTCTCTGAGATATTTAACAAAAACATTTAACAAATTAATTTCTCATGCAACAAATACATACTCCCTTTTATTTTAGGTTCTTAATTATTTGTAGGACAAGCTTGTTACTCCTCTTGATCTTTCTAAATTTTAATGGTGTGGTACTGGCTCAATGTAATGATCCTGCTCCTCCTGGACTAACTTGTAGTACTGCCCCTATAATTAATTTGGATGGCTATTGTTCTAGTACTGGTGGATCAAATTCGATAAATGTTCCCGCTACTTTTTGTGGAAGTGTACAAAATAACCAATGGATAGGTTTTATTGCTGGTTCATCTAATTTAAGCATAGACATTGAAGTTGGTGCATGCTCTGGCACTTTCAATGGAAGTGGACTCCAAGCTCAAATTTTTTCTATCTGCCAAGCGCCTTGGACAACTCCTTCTATTAATTGTATTTTTGAAATTGCGCCTTTTGCTACAAGTACTTTGAGTGTGAGTAATCTAGTGATAGGAGACACTTATTATCTTATGATAGACGGATTCGCAGGCGATCTTTGTGATTATTCCTTACAAGTGGTAGCTGGTTCTACTTTTTCGGGATCAATGAGCAATTGTTTTTTTACCGAAGATTTTGAAGATGCTACGGTAAGTTACGCAACGTCAGTTCCAGAGTTTACGGATGGTAGTGGTGATTTTTTTATTAGAACGGATGGTAGCAATGTAGGGGCATTTATCAATTATAATAATCCTGTCGGGACATCATTTTTTGCAGCAATGGATATTGATGGGGAAGTACCATCTTCTTTTCAAACTATGACTTACGATGATCTTCCTATAGATAATTTTACCAATATTGAGTTGTGTGTTTATTTGGCAGAAGACGATGATGGTAGTAATCAAGATTGGGATGCTGGTGATTTTTTCCATATCGGTTATGATATAGATAATTCGGGAACATTTACGCCAGCCATCTGGGTGGAAGCTGATCCTAGTACCCTGAGTAGTACTGGATTTAACGGAGTGCCTACCCTCGATACTGATTTTGACGGAGAAGGAGATGGCGCCGAGATAACTGATGATTTTACGCAATATTGCTTTTCTATACCCGCAACTGGTAGCGTAATGGATATTCAGATTGAATTTGAATTGGATGCCGGCGATGAAGATATTGCTTTAGATGAATTAACGCTTTGTGGAATTTTTGTTCAACCCTCTGTCCCCACCATTAGTCAAGTGGATGTGGACGGAGATGGCATACCCGATATTACTGATCCGTGTGATTGTGATGATCCACAGAATCTCTCCAATATGGGAACTGTGTTTTTCTACGATTTTGTAACGATCACTTCTAGCCCTGGAGAAATATGGGAAATAGCTAACGTAGTGAGTGGGGCTTTGTACCAATCGGATTTGACTACCCAATTTGGTGTGGGAACAGTTATTCCCGAAATTGCCCCCGGTGTTTATCAATTAGAATTTTGGACGGAGACATTAGTGGGTTTTAGCGCAGAGTTTAATATTCAGGGTGCACCACTAGCAATGCCACTAACGGTAGGAAGTATATGTGACGCTGCGGTATGTTGTGATCTTGCGGGAGATATTATATCTACGCTACCTTCCTGTCCCGGCGATACGGACGGTAGTATTACTTTTGCGAATGTGAATTGCACTTCGTGTACTTCCGTTGAATATTCCATAGATAATATTACTTACCAGTCAAGTCCTACCTTTAATGGACTAGGTGCAGGAACTTATCAAGTTTTTGCTAGAGATACTGATAATTTTCAATGTATTATTGGAATGGCTGACTTTGTGTTGGCGAATCCAATAGCTTCTGCTCCCATTATAGCTTGCCCCCCTGCTGACCAAACAGTTGAATGCGATGCCATTCCAACGGCGCCTACGCTAGTGGCAGTTGATTTAGGAAATACAGGAATACCAGTTTGGATCAATGAAATTCACTACGATAATACTGGAACAGATCAAGGTGAATTTATCGAGGTAGCTGGAATCGGGTGTACCGATTTGACGGGATATTCTCTAGTCTTATATAATGGTTCGAATGGTCAAACTTATAATATTACTAATCTGTCGGGCAACATCCCCGATGAAGGTAGTGGATTTGGGGCAGTATCTACTCCCATAGCGGGTATTCAAAATGGTGCTCCAGATGGAATAGCTTTGGTACTCAATGGAGCAGTTGTTCAATTTTTGAGCTATGAGGGAGCATTTATGGCCAACAATGGCCCTGCAGTAGGTTTGATGTCAATGGATATTGGAGTTTCTCAACCTAGTAATAATCCAATCATGCTTTCTTTACAATTGATGGGAACGGGCTCGACCTACAGCGATTTTTTGTGGTCTGCTCCGAGTCAGGAGACGCCCGGTGTTTTGAATACTGGACAAACCGCACAAGGCAATGTTACCGTCATCTTTTCTGAAAATACAACGGCGGGTAGTTGTGTTGGCGAAAGTATAATAACTAGAACGTGGGAAGCCACTAGTGCGTGTGGGCTTACTAATACTATTGTACAGACGATCACCGTTGAAGATAACGGAGCACCCACCGCCACGTGTCAAAGTATAACTATTGAGTTGGGTGCAGATGGTAACGCAATCATTACCCCCGATCAAGTGAATAATGCTTCAAGTGATAATTGTGGGGCTGTTAATTTGAGTTTAAGTCAAACAAGTTTTACCTGTGCAGATATTGGAGATAATAACGTTACGTTGACCGTAACAGACGATTGTGGGAATACTTCTACCTGCAATGTAACAGTAACGGTACAGGATAATCTTCCACCAACACTTACTTGCCCTAGTGATCAAACGATCCACTTAGACCCAGGTGCTTGTGAAGCATTTGTCAACTACATAGTGGAGGCAGAAGATAACTGTGAGTTTACTTTGACAACTACTTTCCTAGGAACGACGTTCAATGATAACAATGGATTTGCGGGAAATATGTTTGACGTAGAAGCTATCGGTAATTCTTCGGTGGAAATCAATTCCTTCGATATAAACTTAAATGCAACGGGAGCTAGCGTAGATGTCTCTGTGTGGTTCACTACTACGGCTACTTCGTTCGTGGGCAATGAAACCGACGTTGGAGCGTGGACACTTCTGGGTTCAGCAACAGTAATTTCAAACGGTACGGGTAATCCTACTCCTATCCCCTTGGGTGGTCTAACCTTAGCACCCGGCGATGCCAAAGGGATATACGTAGCCACTACTAATGGTAATTTTTTGAGATATACCAACGGTAATGGCAATAATCAAAATTATAGCGATAGTAATCTCAGTATCGAAACCGGAATTGGTAGAGGAGCACCTGCATTTACTGGAGGTATTTTCAATCCTAGAGTTTGGAATGGAAATATTAATTATACTTTTCTTGCTGCTGCCCCACCAGTAATTACTCAGACGGCAGGTTTAGCTTCGGGTAATAGTTTTCCCATTGGTACGACGACTAATTCCTTTACTGCCACAGATGCTCAAGGAAATTCTACCTCTTGTACTTTCAATATCAACGTAATAGAGTATGTCCCCCAGTCCAATGTATTGACTTGTAATAGTCTAGTTAATATCTCTCTTGACGAAAATTGCCAAAGTGTAGTAGGGGCAGATCAAATACTAGAAGGTAATGATTATGGCTGCTACGATAATTATGATGTCTTATTTAAAGATGGACTCAATGCTGGACAACCCGTTATTTTAGGTGCTGGGGATGTTGGTAATACCTATGCTGTTGAAGTAGTTAGTCCAGACGGGTTTGTTTGTTGGGGAAATATTTTTGTAGAAGATAAGCTACCCCCTACGCTTGTCTGCTACGATATGGAGTTAGATTGTGATGAGCCACTTCCTACTGAACCTGCTCCCGCTATGAGTATCGCTAGTAATGTATTTACATTGACGGATGGTGGCAACGGAGGTGCTGCTGGCGGCATGGTTTACTTCGATGTGAGCAATTCTACTGCTTTGGATTTGACAGTTACGACGATTCAGATGAATATTTCCGCAGGTACTTTGGTAGATGTTTATCTGACGCCTGGTACGCACGTCGGGAATGAACCCAATGCGGGAGTGTGGACTCTAGTGGGTCAGTTGGATGCTACCACAGGACCTTTCTCTGGTCCCTTCCCCGGCGATGGTACTTTGACGGATGCTGTGGGTACTTTTGCGATTCCCGCTGGTTCTTGGGGATTAGCTTTACATACTTTGACGGCTGCGAACAACTATACCAATGGCAACGGGGCGAATCAAAGTTATACCGACGGTGTGTTGACACTTGATCTAGGAGCAGCCTCTAACACAGCTTTTGCACCACCATTTACCCCACGCGTATTTAATGGAAATATTATTTATGAACAAAATTTTCCGCAGGTGAGTCCTTCGGATGCTTGCGGTGTGGTGACGGTGACCTTTGATGATGTAGTGCAAGCATTTGATTGTACGCCAACTTCCAATATTTTAGAAATCATCACCCGTACTTGGACTGTAACGGATGGAAGCGGCAATGCTACTTCTTGCACGGTAAATTATACTCGGGTAGCTATTGATTTGCAAGATATCATTATTCCCGCCAATGTGACCATTGACTGCGAATGTGACGAAAATGATATTTTCCAAAATACCAATCCAAGTGAGGTCTGTACGTTTACTACCGACGCTAGTTTAGTTGGACAATTGGTTACTGGGCAACCCACTGGAGACGGATGTAACATTGATTTTACAAAAGAAGATGAAATCGTACCTGTATGTTCGGGTACTTACAAGGTATTAAGAACTTGGACGGTGATTGATTGGTGTACGAATGCAATTAGAGAAGAGGTGCAAATCATCAAAGTAGCGGATGAAGATGCGCCCGTACTCACCTGTCCAGATGATTTTACCATCGGCACGACTTCCAATGCTTGTGTTGGAAATGCAGTATTACCGCAGCCTACATTTACTGATTGTGGAGGGGGGGTGACGCTTATTCCAAACACAAACGCTGGAACGATTACCTTTAATAATAATACCAATCAATATCTAATTACAGGTTTGCCACTAGGCGTTGCCGTAATTACGTGGGCGGGTACGGATGATTGTGGCAACGAATCTACTTGCACTTACGAGATTACCGTAGTGGATAACATTGCCCCTATCGCTATTTGTGATGAGTTCACCGTAGTTGGATTAGGTTCGGACGGAGAAGCCCTGATCGAAGCCATTACCTTTGATGATGGCTCAACGGATAATTGTGGCATTGTCTCGATAGATGCTAGAAGAATGGATAATCCTAATTGTGCCGGTTTTGATGCGACGCCATTTGGACCATTTGTACCGTTCAAATGCTGCGACAAGGGTACGCCCATCATGGTGGAGTTCCGAGTAACGGATGCGGCAGGAAATTCCAATACTTGTATGGTAGAAGTTGAGGTACAGGATAAACTAGATCCCGTGATCGTATGTCCAACGAACAAAACCATTGAGTGCGACGATGATACTTCAACTGCTTTTACGGGTGAAGCGGTGGCTACGGATAACTGTCCTGGGGTTACGATTACTGTAAATGATATTTCCAATACGGTGGATGACTGTGGAGAAGGACAAATTACAAGAGTGTTTACAGCAACGGACGCAATGAATAATTCCACTTCTTGTATCCAAATTATAACGGTAGTGAATCCCAATCCATTCTTTATCAATGCCAATAATGAATTAGATCCCAATGATGATATTGTTTGGCCCATTGATTACACAACGAATACTTGTGGCCAAGGGTTAGATCCTGACCAACTACAAACGCCGTATAATTTTCCAGTAATTGACGAAGGTGTCTGCAATAATATTGCGATCACGAACGAAGACCAAGTCTTAGACTTCGGTGCACAAGATGCCTGCTTGAAAATATTGAGAAAATGGATAGTGATTGATTGGTGTCAGGCGGATCAAAACCAAGACCCAACGCAACCAGGGCCAGGGGTATGGCACTATACGCAGGTAATTAAGGTAGAAAATTCTGCTGCACCTAACATTACACCTACAAATTTACCCACTACGATTGATAATTTTGATCCATTGTGCGGTGATGCTACAGCTACCTTTTCGATTACTGCCGACGATGACTGTACAGATCAGTCTGATTTAGAAGTGACGTGGATGTTCAGCACAGGACTTTCAGGAACAGGATTCTCGGCTAGCGGTAACTTTGCGAATGGGAATTACTCCTTGACGTTTACTGTCAACGATCAATGTGGTAACGAGTCAGAACTTGTACATGACTTTGAAGTAGTAGATGCTAAGCAGCCTACGCCAGTCTGTATTTTTGGTATTGCTTCGGTCATCATGCCCTCATCGGGAGCGGTGGATATTTTGGCAACAGATTTTGAAAGTGGTTCGTCCTACGATAATTGTACACCTTACAATCAATTGATCTTTTCGTTTTCACCAGTAGTAGCTGGACAACCGATTGATGATGTGACTACGATTAGCTGTTCAGATATACCAGCAGATGGTCTAGTACCGGTGACCCTGTACGTAACGGACGGAGCAGGTAACTTTGATTTTTGTACCACCTTTATTAGTGTACAAGATCCTAATGGGGCGTGTCCACCAGTAGCAGCCTTAATTTCGGGAACGATTGAAAATGAAAATCAAGAAGTGATCGAAGAAGTTACTGTGACGGTAAGTGATGACAATGGTACGGTGAGCAGCGCGATCACGGGAGTAAATGGCTTCTATTCGTTTGGTATCCCCACCTTATCCAATAATGGAACTTACGATGTGACACCAGCAAAAGATATCAACTACCTCAATGGCGTGACGACCTATGATTTAGTATTGATTTCAAAACATATTTTAGGGACAGAGTTATTTGATTCTCCCTACAAATGGATAGCAGCGGATGCCAACCATTCGGAGACTATCACGACGTTAGATATTGTAAAATTAAGAGCCTTGATCCTCCACATTGACGATGAGTTAGCGGATAATGATTCTTGGAGATTTGTAGATGCAGCTTACACCTTTAGTAATCCTAATAATCCATTAGTGGAAAACTTCATGGAGTACGCACATCTGGAATTACAAGGCACGCACCTTCCTGCCAATTTTGTAGCCGTAAAAATTGGAGACGTCAACGGAACAGCATCGCCCAACAGCTTGCTAGGATCAACGACCCGTACCTTCGATGGTCAGTTAGCCCTACAAGCGAAAGCTACGAAAGTAGCAGCAGGCGAAGAATTTACTGTTGACTTCCGAGCGAAGAATTTTACCAATATCACAGGTTATCAGTTCACTCTGGGATTTGAAAGTAACGTTAGTTTCGTAGATTTAACAACGCATTTACAGGGCTTATCAACAGAACACTTTGGTTTGACGAAATTGGATGAAGGCATTATCACGACTTCTTGGAATAATGCCGAAGGCGTAAGTATGGATGCCGATGCTGTATTATTCTCGATGACTTTTAGAGCAGATACAGGATTGAATACCAAAGATGTATTTGCCATCAATTCTCGATATACCGAGGCAGAGGCTTACGATGAATCTAACTTATTGGACGTAGTGTTGGAGTTCAACGGAGTAAAGACAGCTAGTGCATTTGAGTTGTACCAAAACACGCCCAACCCATTCAAAGCAGAAACTTTGATCGGCTTCCATTTACCAGAAGCAGGTGAAGTAACTGTCAAAATTTTTGACGTATCGGGAAGAATCCTGCGGATGATCGAAATGGACGCTACGGCGGGTTACAACTCCATAAATGTCAATCGAGCAGATCTGGACGCCACGGGGGTACTTTACTACCAAGTAGAAACGGCTACCGAAACCGCTACGAAGAAGATGATTATCGTGGATTAATCATTAGAATTTTTGTACTTGAAAAGGGTACTGGATTTTAATTCCAGTACCCTTTTTTATCCTTCGCCTTCTTTTATCTTCACATTGAGAAAGTAGCTCAACGCAAAAATAACTACGCCCAGCCCTACACCGTAATTCAATAAATTAGTAGAGCCATCCCAAGTAACAATTCTTCCCGCAAAAGAAACACCCATCACTACAATCGTCACTTTTACCAGCATTGCTTTTAGTTGGTCAATATCTTTCATCTGAAACCAATCAGGGAGATTGTCAATCGGGCGAATAAATAATTCAAATAATCCCAATCCGATGATGAAAAATATGACACCGAGCAATACAGAATCTATTGCTTTTAGTGATTTTAAAATGACCTCCCCTTCCTTGGGTTGCTCAAGAGTTATGATTTTGATGACCTTGAAAATATCGTTGAAAGCGTAAAAAAAGATACAAACGGCTAGCGCAATCACACCGACCACGGCAAAGAAGGTAAAAAGCCTTAATAGAAATCCTAGGATATTTTGCATGTGTTTTAAAGTTTGATGGTTTGATGCCTGCCCCGAACACTCGGTGATTTTAAAAGTTTGATGATTTGAAAACCTGTCGTAAGGCCTCAGCGATTTGAAATTAGAGTTTGAAACCAACCTAAAAACTCACTTCCTCTAAAATTGAAATGAAGTCATTGTCATTGTCATTGTCATTGTCATTGTCATTGAATCATTGCCATTGAATCAACTCACATTCATAAAGCAGATACTTCGCACTTTGTTCAATCCTATTTTTTATTTGTGAACAATGAGTAAAAATTCAGGTAACTGTCTGGCGCACATGCTTTGATAACCCCGTGGAGATGGCACAGCGGGAGGTG
>JBCCJE010000083.1:0-11300 GCA_039027925.1 Bacteroidota bacterium | reverse complement strand
TTTGTTTTGATTTGTTTGGCAAACCAAACGGGAATTGATCTGACCGAAGCGTTGCAAAAGAGTTTGGATAAAAAAACAAAACGCGACAAAGACCGCCACGCCAATAACAAAAAATTACGGTAGGGGCAACCCTTGTGGTTGCCCCCAAAAAGGCAGTTGCCCCCAAAAAGATTTCGCTCAAAGAAAGTCCTCTCAAAAAGTTTTCCTCAAAGAAACCACCATCCCCCAACTCCCCACCACCAAAGCCTGTAATAGCTTTGTAATAGGCATCGAAAAATATTTTAAAAGAAAAGAAAAAGGGATTTCAGCCAAAAAAGAACTTATTTAGCGTCTCAATTTTCAAGTAATTATTATCAAAACAAAACTTTAGAAATGGACTTTAATTTAGGAACAATAGACATCTCTATCATGGTATTGTATGCCGTATTCATCATCGGCTACGGACTCTACCACGCCAAAAGGGAAAGCTCGGAGGATTATTTTCTTGGTGGGCGATCTATGACTTGGCCGATAGTTGGGATTTCACTTTTCGCAGCCAATATTTCGAGTTCTACCTTAGTCGGTTTGGCGGGGGCAGCTTTTGTAGCTAACACCCATGTATATAATTATGAATGGCTGGCAGCCGTGGTATTAGTGTTTTTTGCTATATTTTTTCTTCCCTTTTATCTGAAGTCGAAAGTTTATACAATGCCAGAATTTTTGGAGCGACGATACGATGCTCGTTCTCGGTATTACTTTTCCTTCATTACCATCATCGGTAACGTCATCATTGATACTGCTTCGGGGCTGTACGTAGGAAGTATAGTTTTAAAACTAATATTTCCAGATTTGTCTATGGTTACGATCATTACCGTTTTGGCATTTGCGGCGGCAGCTTACACCATTCCGGGGGGACTTAATTCTGTAATCCAAACCGAAGTAATCCAAGCAATATTATTAGTAATTGGTTCTTGTTTTTTGACCTACTACGCACTCGATTCCATAGGTGGATGGGAAGGTATGGTTGCAAGCCTCAACGAAATGGCAGCAGCGGGACAGATCACTTCTGAGATACAAGGCGGCGGAACAAGAAATTTGAAAGACGCAGGAGAAGTACTGAGTTTGGTACGCCCCGCCAATGATGCTTTCATGCCTTGGACAGGCTTGCTGCTAGGTGCGCCCATTTTAGGATTTTACTTTTGGGCGAATAATCAGTTCATGGTGCAGCGGGTACTAGGGGCCAAAAGCATCAACCACGGAAGATGGGGAGCATTGTTTGCGGGATTATTAAAATTGCCTGTGATACTCATCATGGTGATTCCAGGAACTGCTGCCATCGTGATGTACCAAGGGCAAGTCATAGAAAATTCAGATGACATTTATCCAAGGCTGTTATTCGATCTTTTGCCTACTGGGATGCTCGGAGTAGTGCTGGCAGGATTGATGGCGGCGATGATGTCGAGTGTGTCGGCTACTTTTAATTCCGCTTCGACGCTCATCACAATGGATTTTGTCCAAAAATTAAATCCGAATATGAGTAGTCAGCAGCTCGTCCGATCAGGTCAGATTGCTACTTTGGTACTGGTAATTTTAGCTTCGATTTGGGCACCATTTATCCAAAGGTTCGGTGGACTGTTTGAGTATCTACAATTTGTGCTTTCTTTTATTTGCCCTCCGATTGTGGCAGCTTTTGTGCTGGGGCTTTTTTGGAAAAGAGCTAACGCCAACGGTGCTTTCTACAGTTTGGCTACTGGATTTATTTTGACAGTCCTGCTGCTGGTATTCAAATTTGGGTACGGAAGCGAAGCTACGGGATTTGTCAAAACTATCAACGATGTTCATTTCCTACACATGTGTTTCTACTTATTTATACTGTGTACCGTAGTGCACGTGGTGGTGTCTTTATCTACCGATCCTCCGCTGGCAGAAAAGTTGGAAGGATATATTTGGAAAAAGGAAATTTTTGTGGAGGAGACTAAAGAGTTGGAAACTATGCCGTGGTATTTGAATTACAGATACCAATCGGTGGTACTCTTGATTTTAACAGCCGTAGTGGTCGGCTATTTTTGGTAGTATCTGATACTTGGAGCTATCTATCAACTGGTTTGACCCATCACCTTTTTTCTACCAAAAAGAAAAAACCAATCCGCAGGTGAGCATAACTAAAATGATGGATAGTAAGCGAAAATCGGTGTACCAAGTAATCTCACCAAATGATTTTTCCTTGATCCTAAATTTCCAAGTGAGGTCTTCTAAATTTTTCATCTTTGGGGCTGCCGATTGCAAACTCATTATTACGTAAATCCCGATACAAATAAAAGTAAGCATACCCGCATGGATAGTAAAATGAATGTGACTGAGGTACCCCGTGAAGTACAAAACTGCAGCGATGACACAAATCAAATGACCGTAGAGCAAGGTGGATTTGGCAGCGTACGCATTTCCTCTCGACCACAAAACGCCCATCAAAAATACAGTGACAATGGGCGGAACGATGAATGATAAAACGATTTGGAGATAATCAAATATCCCATCAAAATTAGAAATGATGGGTGCCCAAAGCGCAGCAATCACCATCAATGAGAAGGTTGTGATCCTTCCAATTTTCCCAATTTGGTTGGGAGTCAATTCGGGTCTTCGGGGTTGGATGAAATCCAAAGTGATCAAAGCTGAGGCAGCGTTCAAAGCGGAATCCAAACTCGACATGATAGCAGCAATCAAGCCAGCTAAAACAATTCCGATGACTCCGGGTGGTAAAAGTCGGACGACCATTTCGGCAAAAACCAAATCAGAATTTTGCAGGTCGGGAAATAGAATAGCGGCAAACAACCCCGGGACTACTAACAAAAAAAGAACAGGCAACTTTAAAAAACCACCCAACAATGCTCCCCAGCGCGCATGGTTGATATTTCGTGCACCCAAGATTCTTTGACAAATAATTTGGGTAGTGGACCAATAGTAAAATCCTAGGATAGGAACACCGATTAGCGTACCCAACCAGGGTAAGGTCTCATCGTCCATCGGTTGGATGACGGACATATGACGCTCGGGCACACTCGCTACTGCTTTGGTCCACGAATAGTCAAACTGACCCAACACGGCAAAAAGTAAAATACTACCCCCTAACAATATAATTACGGCTTGTAAAATATCGGTAAAAACGACTGCCTTCAATCCTCCCGTAGCGGTGTAGGTACCCGCTAGTAAGGTGAGAATCATGTAAGTCTGCCAAGCTACTAACTCGGGAAAAAACATTTGTAAAATCAGTACTCCAGCAAATAAACTTGAAGCGGTATCCACGATGATGGTAAGGATGATGGTTACCATAGATACGTAGCGGCGGGCAAAGCGACTGTATCTTTTTTCTAAAAATTCTGGAATGGTGGAAATTTTAGAACGAATAAAAAATGGAATAAAAAAGATGGTCATAAAAACGAGGAGCAACGCCGCCATCCATTCGTAATTAGAAACAGACAGTCCCGAACGGTAGGCCTGACCCGACAAACCAATAATGGTAGAACTCGAAATATTAGAAGCAAAAAGCGAGAAGCCGATAGCTGCCCAACCTAAACTCCGACCCGCTAAAAAAAAATCTTTGCCTGTATTACTTTTGCGAGAAAAAGTAAAACCGATGAATAACACAACGAAAAAATATCCAGCTATGATTCCGATGTCAACGTCGCTGATGGCGTAGTTCATATTTCGAGGATGTAGTTTCTCAGGTCGGTTTCTTTTCCTAGGCTCATTTTTTTCTTCAGGCGAACCCTCGACATTTGTACGCTCGTGGGGCTGATATTGAGTAGGCGCGCAATCTCTTTTGTATTTAATTTCATTCTCATGTAAGCGCAATGCCGATTATCTGTTTGGGTAAGATTGGGGTGCATTTTTCCCAATTTTACAAAAAAATCGGGATGTACATTTTCGAAGTGTAATTTGAAATCTTCCCAATCGTTTTCTAAGTTGACACTAGAGCGGATCAATTTTTTGATCTCTCTCACGGAAGATTTTTTACCAGTAGAATTTGATTTTAATTCCTCTACGTAAGCATTTATTTTTTTGAGTGTAGCGTTGTGTTGGTTGATGAGTAGGGTAGAAGTTGTCAATTCTTTATTTTTTAATAGGACTTCCTGCTCCAGCAAAATTGTCTCTTGGTTTTTTTTCCTGCGCTCATTTTCTAGTTGTTCTTTTTCTAGTTCCGTTTTCATCAATGCGATTTCATTTTTCAATAATTTTTGCTTGGTCTTTTGTTTCTCTACGGTGGATTTTTGTAAAGCTACGGAGTACCAATACATGTAAGCAAAAAAGATCAATGCGATGGCAAAAGTCAAAATGAGGGTGAACTGATATATTTCTGCAAATTTATTTTGGAGTTCCATGATGGCTACAAATGATGATAAAATTAAAAAAAAATCACGGCGCAAATTTCACAATTTTCCCGCTCTTAATTTCTTTTTTGTCCGATGAAAAAACATAAAAATATATTCCCGAACCTACTATTTTTCCATTTTGATCTTGACCGTTCCAGATAATTTTATTTTTCCCTACCAAGTCAAACGTCTGAATTTGTTTGCCTAAAGTATCAAAAATTCGCAGTTGTAATTTTTTTGTAAATGTATTGTTTTTTACTACAAATTCTGTATATTCCAAAAATGGGTTTGGTTGAATTTTTAGATCCAACTGGTTTTCTAGATTTTCCGTTGTAGTAATTTCACAAACACCGAACATATTTTGATCCATCCAATGGAGTCGTTCCGTTATCCAATTTTTCAAATAATCAATTTCCTCTTGGTAAGTATTTCCAATGAATTGGTTGGGCCAAACGTAAGTTCCCAAAGTAGGCCAACGATCAAAATTTCTTTCCTGTGCGTTGCTCAAAAAAGCAGCTTGCTCATCAATGAACTGCAAGATGGTATCCCTGTGAAAAGCTCCTTCTCGCAATTCTGACCAACGACATTTCAATTGATTTTGAAAATCGGGATCTTCCAAAAGTCTGTTCCACCAGAAGGGTTGTGAATCCTCACAGCCGGGATCATCTACTGCCCAACCACTCGTGATCCAACCTGTACAGTAGTCGGCGTTGCCGTAGCCTAAGTTAAAATCCCAAAGCGGGCCTGCATTTAGTTTTCCGCCGTTACTGTCTCTGTCCTTGAACAAAAATGCGCTCAAGCGATAAGCATCTACTTCTTTGGATAATTCTACTGCCAAAAAATAATCCACAAAAGAAGCTACGTCAATGTAGCTAGGATATCCCGAATCTGGATCTGTAAAGTCAACTCCGTTGAGTGCACCTTCAAAGGCTGTAATATAATTTCTGATATAAACGCGCTGCGTGGCAGTTAAATCTGAACCATTGGGGTGATGATACACAATGAAAGGGAAAGGAGCAAAAGTGGACCACCAACCATTATTAAATTCTTCTCGATCCACCTGTACGATGTACCCTCCCGTGAGCGAATCGCCAGCATTATCATCTTCATCCAATCTAGCGATGTCCACCCGATCGTTATCCCGTTTTATTTTTTCCATCAAAATATAAACGCCACGGTAATCATCATTGATGTAAAGATCACAGTACCGAGTTCGGGGCGCCCACCGTCCCATCTTGTTTCCGAGGTGAAAAGCGAGGACATTCCTGATGAGTGTCTTGTCGGTGTAGGGCCCGTGAAGTATCCAATCATTTTCTTGGGGCATACCCAGTAATGATACATTATTATTTTCTCCCTGACTATCTTGGGTCTCGAAGCCGTAATTTTTTTTGGGAAAACCCTGCGAAGAGGAGCCTCTAGTTTCGATGGCAATTTGTCCGTCGTAGCCATTAAAGGCATCCGTAAATACATTGTTAACGTTGCCGACCCCGTTGTCAATGATGCCCATGTGCGCAACAATTTTTGGCTCATCGGGAATTTCCTGCCCCATCGTACTAATTTTTATAATGGGTAAATCGGACTCAAAAGATGGCACGTAAAACCAATCGGGCGTTGGATTATAGTTTTGAGTGGAATTATTTAGGGCAACCGAAAAGAAAAAAATGGAGGATAAATCCGAGGAATTGATACCAGAATTATGCACCTGAATGGCTAGGGTATTATTTCCATTTTGTAAGCATTGATTGATTTTATCTTTACTCAGAAAATTAAATTCAGGCAAACCACCTTGGTACATTTGCGCCTCTCGGAAGCTACTGGCAGGTGTATCAAAAGGAGGCAAATTCCCTTCGATGTTGGCCCTAGCGATCTCGATTCCATTCAAGTAAGCCACGAAAGCATCATCATAATCTGCGTGCAAAATGGCTAACTCCAAATCATCAACATCAACGACGTCAAATGTTTTCCGAAGGTAAACAGAGTGGGTAGGCGGGACGATGGTATTATCATCACCGTCATCATAGCCAAATCCTCCTTGTCCTTCCGCCCAAGCAGAATCATCAAAAGTAAGGGTCTGCCAATCACTAGGAGGTTCAGAATTTCCTACTCGGTATTTCCAATTATCCTCCGAGAAAATAATCGTTTCCCAATGGTCAATATTTTGTGATTGACTTTTTTGGGAAAAAAAGATAACGGCGGATAGGAGTAATATTATTTTTTTCATGTGTTTTAAATCAGGTATTTAAAATTCAGTCTCCGAGGTTTCGGGGCAGGCAATCATCTCACTTCCGCTACGAATTTAAAAATAAAACTCCAGGAAATAGATAGGGAAAAAGCAGGATGAAAGACAAAGTGAAATTTATGATTCGTTGCACTTTCTTGAAGCCTGCAAAGTTTTTATCTTGTACAAAGATTTGAGAAAACTTTTACTATTTTTTCTACCCAAAAATTATTTTCCAAAGACCCATCTACAAAATTTTCACTCATCAAACGAACTCGCAGTCGAGCTGTGTAGTGTGACAAAATAGATTTTACCATGAGAAAGTCAGTCATCACCTTGATTTGTCTTTTGTTATTTTTTACTCAAAATATTTTTGCCCAAATGCCCTCCGCCGAGGAACGGTCGGTGCAACTTAGCGCAACTGTCCAAACCAATCCTCCCCAAATTCAATTGACTTGGAAATCTGATCCTACCGCTACGAAGTACGTGGTGTACAGAAAAACATTAGCGGCGGAAAGTTGGGGGGTCGCTTTGGATACTTTGGCGGGTAGTGCTACTCAGTACTTGGATCAAAATGTTCAGATAGGAGTAGGCTACGAGTACGCTTTTTTTAAGGAAGATTTTGCGCCACGTGTGGATACTGTTTTTGTACAGGCGGGTACGCAAGTCAATTTTACCATCAACGATATGTACGGGATAGGTTTGTGTTGCAGTTTTGGTTTTGGAGCGTATGAGGTGGAAAACTGCGGAAGCATTCAAGCCCAAGGTGCTGACTTCGGCAACACCCAATCTACCATCTTCGAGGTGTGTGATGATGGGTCGGGCGGTTCGGATGTGATCATTACTTTAAAAACGGATATGTTTGAAAACAGTACCTCTTGGGTACTGACGAATAACGCAACGGGTGCTACCATTTTGAATTCGGGCTTCGTTGGACAATTCGTAAAACCAAGACCAGAGTACGGATTTATTTACGCGAGCATTGAATTGCCACCAATTGAAGATCGAGGAAAAATTTTATTATTAGTGCAAGATAATTTGGTGGCGGATTTGGAAGAAGCAATCCACCAACTCCAACTGGATTTTGTGGGAGATGGTTATCAGGTTTTGACGGAAGCTATTGATCCCAACGATTCTCCTAACAATGTGCGCACGGTCATCCAAAATTTGTACAGCCAGCATCCAGAACTCAATTCAGTTTTTATTTTAGGACATATTCCCATCGCTTATTCGGGAGATATTTTTCCAGATACTCACTTCGAATTGCGGGGTGCTTACCCTGCTGATGTTTTCTACGGCGAAATGGAAGGAACGTGGTCGGATCAAAATGTCAATAATACCTCGGCTAATTTTCCAATTTATCACAACACTCCGGGAGATGGTCGCTTCGATCAAGATGCTATTCCCACGGGGACGGTTGAACTCGCAGTCGGTCGGGTAGATTTTTTTGATATGCCTGCTTTTCCGAGTCCAGCAGATACATTGATAAAAAATTATTTACAAAAAAATCACGCCTTTAAAACTAGAGCCATCAACCCTGTTCGGCGGGCGTTGGTGGATGATAATTTTATGCAATCCTTCGCTGCACCCGCTGCGAGTGGGTACAGAAATTTTGCGCCGATGTTTGGTGCAGACTCCATTCATCAGTTGGATTATTTTTCTACCATGGAAAATAAAAGTTACCTGTGGTCTTACGGTTGTGGTAGCGGTAGCATTGTGAGTTCACAGGGGATTGGCAGCACGACCGATTTTGTAACAAGTAATTTACAAAGTGTTTTCACTATGCTTTTTGGCAGCCAATTTGGCAACTGGGCTTATCCCGATAATTTTTTGCGAGCGCCGTTAGCGAGTGGTCAGACCCTGACGAATGTTTGGGCGGGTAATCCACCGTGGACATTTCACCACATGGCGATGGGGTATCCGATTGGTTACAGCACCCTGAAAACTCAAAATGGATTGAATGGATTATACTTGGGAAATGGGCCGCAGCTAGTTCACGTAGCGTTGATGGGTGATCCCACTTTGAGAATGCACAACGTGGCACCGTCTAAGAAGATCACTTTTATCCCTACCAATACGGCCGTCGAAATCACTTGGGACGAACCTGAGGATGAAGACATTTATGGATATCATCTTTACCGTTCGGATGATTGGATGGGAAAATATGAACGCATTAATGCGGACGTTCTGACGGATACTTTTTTCACGGATACGATGCCTTTGACGGGCGAAAATTGGTATATGGTGCGTACGATAAAATTGGAAAATACTGCGAGTGGTAGTTACTTTAATTTGAGTTTAGGAAAAATAGATTCCATATTTTTTTCTCCTGCCATTCCTTTGGTAGCCGCTTTCGATGCCAACGAAACTACGGTTTGTGCTGGCGATACTATTTTATTTAACAATATATCTACGGGATCTATTTTAAACTACGAATGGACTTTCGCAGGAGGTGATCCACCAACATCAACGGCAGAAAATCCAGAAGTCACCTACGACTCCAAAGGGACATTTGATGTCAGTCTGAAAGTGACCGATGCTTTCGGAGAAGCCACGAAGATAAAAAGTGAATACATTGTTATAGATTCTTTGCCCATTGCTGATTTTAGCTACACGATTGATAACGGAACGGTTTCGATTACTAATAATTCGAGCGATGTGAATGATTACCTCTGGGAATTTGGCGATGGCAATACTAGCCAAGCAGATGGCAACATTTCACACACTTACGATGCTTCTGGAATTTTTACCATTGTGCTCACGGCATCCAACGACTGCGGAACAGTTGATTTTTCCCAAGAGGTTAACATTACAATTACAAGTTTGGAAGATTTAGAAAAGGTCAATCAAATTTCTATTTTTCCCAACCCCGTTGATGAAGTCTTGATGATTGATTTTGGGAAAACGAAAACGGAGAATCTTCAATTGGAAATAGTCAACACAATTGGACAAACGGTTATTTCGAGACAAATAAATTCACCTAAATCGGTAGAAGAGATCAACGTGACTTCACTTTCGAAAGGAATTTATTTTGTGAAAATAACGGGTGGTGCGGCGGAGTTCGTCAAACGAATCGTCGTGGAGTGAACAAAAAACGTATAAAACAGACAAGACATAAGAATTAAAAAAACGACTGGGGCTTCATTGCGAATTAATCTTTTCGGTGCTTTGATCTTAGAACCATATTACGCATTTCCCCTACTAAAAGAAACACGGGGCACTTTCGGGCTAAATATTATTCCGGGATGGTAGGTTGGACGGTGGACGGTTTAGAAAAAATAAGAGGATATTTGATTATAAATCGTCCACCGTCAATCTTCAAAATTCAATTTCCAGAGAGCTTACTTTCAGTCCAGCTTCTCTGGCTTTTGGTTCACTCGAAGAAAATTCTTTATCGCCTAGCAGATGTGGAAAGACCGCTTCTTCGTTGGTAGCTACTAAATACAAACTCAGTTGATCGCTTAAATTTCCGTTATCCCAATTCGCTAATTTTCCGGCGTAGTCCCACTCAAAACCGTAAAATTTAAAATCCCTTCCGTTCAGTTTTACGAGTTCTTCTAAGGTAGTGCCTACGGAAATTCCGTTATCCGTTTTCCACATGGAATCTTCTCCTCTGATTTTGATGCTTTCGATTTTTTCCATTTTCTCATTGCCCTCAAAGAGTATTTGCAATTCGTTTTTTGTTCTGGGAAAAACCAAAAGTCCTTTTTTCGTTTCCCCTTCTCCAAGACCAATTTCCGTTTCGCTCACATTGTCCTCTCCAAACATTTTATAAATATCTGAGTCCTTAAAATCTGCTTGGATTCTTCCTACTTGTTTTCCGGGAATGATTAGCCAGTTATCTGTTTTCGGAGCAGGTGCTGCCTTGGTCAGAGGAGTGTCGTCCGTTTTTGCAATAGCATTGTTAGCGGTATTCGAATTGGTTTCCATTTCGCAACTGCTTATCAAAAATGTAACGCAAAGGAAAAATAAAAATTTGGTGTAGTTCATCTTCGTATTTTGTTAATTATTCTTTCCAAAAAATTATTGTCTCGTAATCTCGGTCTTTGAGTTCATCATCTCGGTTCAGTCGTTTCTTCGTTATTTTTATGGCATGTTTTCCTCTTGGTACAGCTTGCAAATCAAGCATGGTTTGTACGCCTATTTCTCCTTCGTTCGGATGAGTATAAAAATAAAAATCTGTTGCCACTACTGATGAGTCAACTTGAACTTCATAAAAATCTTTGAAGCATTCTAGTATTTTTTCTGGATGATCCTCCTCGACGTATGGGTCACCTAGGTTCAATCCATCTGAAGTAATTTCTATTCCTGAGTTGACACCCTCTTTTTTTTGTGGTTGAAAATCAGGACAAACTTTTTTTAGGGTTTCATTGTCCGTAACTCGGTATCGAATAAACAAAGGTAAAAAACTACTTTCAACTATCTGGGCGGGGATGCTAGCATTCCAAATAAAACTATCATCCCCACGTAGGTCATCATAGTTGGAACTAAAGAGTCTCCCCACGTTTTCATCATTATCGGGATAATAGATATACTGGTCAAATTTAAAAAAAGGAATAAAGGTAAATAACAATAACTTCAGTGGTTGGATTACGCTCGCAAAAATTTATCGGAGTATTTACTACAGTTTGGCGAGTCGTTTTTCAAAAGGGGCAATAAGGTTTGGCTTAACCGTGTTTTTTTTTTTATTTTCCTTTATTACTTTTTTTTAATTTGTACAGTATATATATTTTACC